>PMIL01000025.1 GCA_003157075.1 Bacteroidales bacterium
GTGGTGGTTTAAAACCAAAAAGCCGGATGTCAGTATGATTTGTAATGGATTATTGGCAGGATTAGTTGCAATTACGGCACCCTGCGCATTCGTGACAGTTGGTAGTGCAGCTCTGATAGGATTAATTGCAGGTGTGCTAGTTGTTGAATCTACATTTTTCTTTGAAAGAAAAGCAAAGATTGATGATCCTGTTGGAGCAATATCCGTACATGGGGTAAATGGAGCCTGGGGAGTTATAGCGCTTGGATTATTTGCTGATGGAACCTACGGTGATGGATGGAATGGAGTCGCAGGCACAGTTAAAGGTTTATTTTACGGTGACGGCGGTCAGCTTGTAGCCGAAATTATAGGAATATTAGCAAACCTGATATATGTTGGCCTGATTTCATATGTAGTTTTTAAAGTGATAGATCTGATCGTTGGCAACAGAGTATCGGCAAAAGCTGAACTTGAAGGCCTTGATATTCCTGAAATGGGGCTGGATGGTTATTCCGGAACAAAGATGGACAAAAACAGCGAAACACCATTATCAAGATAAATTAGATGGCAGCAGGGAGCGACACATCATTTACTATTCCCTGCATGCCTTCTAACAATGCTTTAATTAATAGAATAAATTATCTTAAATAAATTTATCATGAGAAGATTCTTATTTATTAGCGTGGTTCTGTTTTTATTAGGAAATGAGTTATTATTTTCAACTCCTTCAACCCAGATTTGGATTCCTTCCACAGATTTTCAAAAGTGGAAAACGATGCACCTGGGATTGGATAATTATATCAGGACTTCCAAAATCGATGGTATCAGAGGAGCGGGAATGTTCGATCTGGGTTTGACTGCAGGGCTGTTACCCTTCGAAAAATTCCAGGGTGAGATTGGTGTTGATTTTTTGTCTATGGGAGATTCCAATTATGACGATCATCCTTTCTATTTTAATGCAAAAATAGGATTTCCGGAAGGTGCAATTTTTAAAGGCTCTCCTGCTCTGGCGATTGGTGCTTATAACATTGGATTAAAAAAGAATCTTACGGATTACAATATTATATATGGTTTGATAGCAAAGACAATTCCTATTCTTGGAAGGGTTTCAGCAGGTTATTATTCCGGTAATGGTAAAGTTCTTGTTGATGAGAATTTAAATAAGGCAAATAGCGGACTGCTTTTATCATGGGATAGGACAATGACAGAAATTTCAGATAAGCTCTGGCTGGCTGTCGATTATCAGGGAGGTAAGAATTATCTGGGAGCCTTAAGTTTTGGCGCTTCATGGGCTTTCTCTACAAATGTTTCAGTGATTTTTGGTTATGACATTTATAATAATAAAAAAGCATACTATAATACAAACAACCAGAATGCCAATACCTTTACTGCACAGGTTGATATAAATTTTTAATAGATAACAATTTTAATTAAGAAATAGGGATAGAAGTGATTTTTTAGTTGGTTAGTTAAAGGGCTGTCTCATCTGAGGCAGCCTTTTTAATTTTCTGATCTCCGTGTTTCCGTATCCTTTCAATTTGTAATTGATCTTATGCACTATACCTGAATTAAGAACACAGAACAATCGAACAGTGAAGTAAGAATTAATATATACTTCTGATTTCTTAATTCGCTTGTTCAATTGTTCTTACTTCAATTTTTTCTATTCAATACCGATCTTTCCATATGTGTCAGTCTCCATGGTTGAAGGGAACAGGTTAAGTGGGCACTGAAAAGCCAATATTTATCATAATCCATTGTGAGTTATTTATCTATTTTTGACGCCATCTAATATTTTTTTTAAAATGATAAAGAATAATAATGATATTCTGATGAATCAGAATGAACTGGTTCAATTTCTCAAGAAGCCTGCCAGGGAATTCACCCGTGAAGACATTATAAGGTTCATTGAGGCTAAGGGAATCGCAATGCTGAATTTCAGGTATGTGGCTGATGACGGAAAGCTTAAATCCCTGAATTTTGTGCCATTCAGCAGGGATCATCTCGAATCAATCCTGACCGCCGGCGAGAGAGTTGACGGATCCAGTTTATTCTCATTTATCGAATCGGGAGCCAGTGATCTGTATGTTATGCCAAGATACAGAACGGCATTTGTAAATCCTTTTACTGAAATTCCAACACTGGAATTGCTCTGTTCATTTTATAATAATGATGGCAACCCTCTTGAAAGTGCCCCTGAATATATTCTCAGAAAGGCATATACAAGGTTTAAAAAGAAAACAGGATATACCTTCAAAGCATTCGGAGAACTGGAATATTATATCAAATCATACCATGAAGATCTTTATCCGCTCGTTGATCAGAAGGGATATCATCAGTCAAAACCCTTTGCCAAATTTGAAGATCTCAGAATAGAAGCCCTTGAACTATGTGCCAAGGCTGGCTGCAGAATCAAATACGGACACTCGGAAGTCGGAAGTTTCTCTAAAGATGGAGAGGATTTCGAACAGCATGAGATCGAATTCACTCCTGTTGAAATTGATGAAGCTGTTGATCAGCTTCTTATTGCCAAGTGGATAATCAGGATCCTTTGTTCAGAATATGGAGTGGAGGTTAGTTTTGCACCTAAAATTACGGTAGGAAATGCTGGGTCAGGCATGCATATTCATATGATGATTGAAAAGAATGGTGAAAACATGATGATCGATAATGGTAAATTGAGCGATGTTGCCAAAAAAATGATTGCCGGCATTCTTGATCTTTCTAAATCGCTGACTGCATTTGGTAATACAATTCCAACATCTTACCTGCGTCTTGTCCCGCACCAGGAGGCTCCGACAAATATCTGCTGGGGCGACAGAAACAGATCAGTCCTTATGCGCGTTCCTCTTGGTTGGAATGGTGCAACCAACATGATCAAAGATGCAAATCCTGCTGACACTGCCGAATATCAGAAAATGCCTTCCAAACAAACTGTGGAGCTTAGGTCACCCGATGGATCCGCTGATATTTATAAGCTCTTTGCAGGTCTTGTTATAGCAGCTGAGCACGGACTCGAAACGGAAGATAGCATTAAAAAAGCCGGAGATCTTTATGTTGATTATAACATTTTCCAAAACCAGAATAAACTTAAGAAAAATCTGGAATCGTTACCGGCATCATGCTGGGAATCAGCTGACTGTCTTATAGCTCAGAGAGGTTATTTCGAAAAAGACGGTGTTTTTCCTCCGGGGGTTATTGAGAGTGTTGTTTCAAAGCTGAGGGCTTACGATGATAAAGGACTCAGTGAAAATCTTTATAATAAAAATGAAGAAATAAGTGCTCTTGTCAGGAAATATCTTCATTGTGGATGAGAGTCTGAATCTGCTCTTCGTCTTTAGCACGTGCAGCAATGATACTTACATTCAGCTCAAAGCCGATCAGTATAGCTATTGAATTGAGATATAGCCATATAAGTATTACCATAAGAGTCCCGGCTGAACCGTACAGTTGATTATAC
>PMIL01000115.1 GCA_003157075.1 Bacteroidales bacterium
AAAGGAAATGAAGTTATTATTGAAGAAGTAAAGAGAATTGATGATACCAATGTACCTTCTGAAATTCTTATCGGAGCCAACGAAAATGGCAAGGCTAATGACCTGAAAGCTCTCCTGAGCGAATATCGTCAGTTTCTTATTGCAACCCTCGATGGCAAGAATCCTACAGCTGAACAAGCTCTGAAAAAAAGTCTTAACACCGATGACGCTAAAAATATAGATGGAAAAACAGAACGATGGGAAAACCTTAACTTCCAGACATTACCTCTTGTCGCTGTTATTTGTATCCTGTCTGAATATCAGGTTAGCGTCAGAAACGGGGAAACTGAAGTACTCAACTATCTCTATTCCCAGATAGACGCATCTTCATTCAAGTTTACGAAACTTGGAGCTATAGTTGTACCTGTCAGTTCAAACTATGTTACCCTGGGCAGCGATTATGAAGCCCAGGTATTTATTTCCGCAACAGACTCAACACAATTCCCGGTAATTACTGTTGGTGACAGTAAGCTTCCTCTTGATGAAACAGGAAAAGGTATCTATAAAGTTCATGCCACATCAACCGGTCCTAAAAAATGGGGTGGTATTATAGCTCTTAAAGCCCCTGACGGGTCACTAAAGAATTATTCATTCGAATCTTCATATGTTGTTGGCGATCCAAATGTTATAGTTTCCCCTACAGCAATGAACGTAATGTACTACGGAATTAATAATCCGATTGACGTTTCAGTTCCCGGTATCAGCCCCGATAAATTGAAAATCCGGGTTGTCAACGGTTCATTCTCGACCGAGAAAGTTAAAAAATCCGGGGGAGATTATTTTAAAGGCGCCTGGGCTGTTAAACCAAATGCTGTTGGCCAGAATGTCCAGGTCATAGTTACAGCAGACATTAACGGTAAGCCCGTACAATATGCACCTTATGAGTTCAGGGTTAAAGCTATCCCTGTTCCCGTAGCAATATTTGCCAATAAGAGTACCGGTACCGTTCCAAGGGCAACAGCAGCAGCACAACAGGGTGTTTTTGCGGTATTACCTGATTTCGACTTTGATCTTCAATATACAGTTACGGGATTTACCGTACTTTATTCTGATAAAGGTTCCGATTATGAAGAACCCAGCACAAACAGCAATCTTACTTCTAAACAAAAGGACCTAATCGGCAGACTTACAAGAGGCAAAAATTTAATTATTAAAGATATTAAAGCACTTGGACCTGATGGCAGAACAAAAGAACTGCAGCCAATAATTTTAAAGATTGATTAATATCAAATAAAATAACCATCATGAATAAAAAAATTCTTTTTGGAATTATAGCTCTTTCACTTTCAGGTATACTCAAGGCCCAGAGTTTCGGGGATATTTATACCAAATCGATAGTGGATGCAAAAAAGATTGAATACCCTTATCTGCGCGAAGCCGATGTCATCTGGGCTAAGTATTACTACAGGCTTATCGATCTGCGGGAAAAAATCAATCAGCCATTATACTATCCTACTGAAACCACTCTTGACGGAAGAAAAAACTTTATTAATATCCTGCTTGATGAGATCAAAGCAGGAAGGATTACAGCATATGACCCTCTGAACACTGCTGTTAGTACCACCTATAATGATATTGAAATTAAAATGGGTAGCACAACCAAAACCGAGTCAGTTACTATTAACGCTGCCGGAGCTACCAGGGATACAGTAATCAAACAGGATGCGAAACCAGAGGAGGTTAAACAACTATTATTATACGAAGAGTGGTATTTCGATAAAAAGCTGTCTAAACTCGACGTAAGAATAATTGCTATTGAACCATATTACATGGCCTTCGACGAACAGGCCGGAAGAGTACTGAAAAAACCGTTATTCTGGATAAAATATGATGAGGTGAGAGATGCCCTTGCCAAGCATGAGGTATATATGAACAATAATGATGCTCAGAGAATATCATTTGATGATCTGTTCATGCAGAGAAGATTCGGCGGTGTTATTGCGGGAGAATCCAATGTCTACAACGACAGGATGATATCCCAGTACGAAATAGGAAAAGCTACACTATTTGAAGCAGAACGTATTAAAACCGAACTCTTCGACTTTGAACACGATCTTTGGGAATATTAATCTGATTTAATTCGAAGATACTAATATTTAAACAGTAGAGACAGGTCTGAGACCTGTCTCTACTGTTTTTTAATTGTCCTCAGTCCTGTAGCTATTTCTACATGAACTTATCTTTGGTAGATTGTTTCACATCCTCAAGATACTGTTTTATGTTTTGTTCTTCTTCCTTTTTAACTATCAGGAGGACATCTTCCGAATCTACTATTATGTAGTCTTTGAGTCCCTGAATGACAGCTATTTTGCCAGGAGATATGTTAAATATATTCCCTTCATTTCCATACGAAAATATTTTTCCTCTAATTAATGAATTCCCCTTTTTGTCTATCGATGAGTGATCATAAAGAGAGCTCCATGTTCCAAGATCTGACCAGCCAATGTCTGTACACATAACATAGACATTATCTGCTTTTTCCATTATCCCGTAATCGATAGAGATACTTCTGCATTCAGCATACGTCTTTCCTATAAAGCTCTTCTCCTGTTTGGTGCCGAATAACTCCCTTCCTTCATCAAAAACAGTGTACATTTCTGACATATGTTTTTCAAAAGCAGTAAGTATTGACTTGATATTCCAGATGAAGATTCCTGAGTTCCAATAGAAATCACCGCTTTCAATAAATTTCTTAGCGAGATCAATATCTGGCTTTTCAGTAAAAGTCTTAACTTTTACCAGGTTGCTGTATCCTTTAACCGGTTTCTTCTGATCTGCCTGTATATATCCGTATCCTGTTTCAGGCCGGTCAGGTTTTATGCCCAGGGTAATGAGTGCATCATTCCCTTTGGCAAATTCGAAACAACTTTGGATTACACCACAGAATTCCTCCTCCTTAACAATAAGATGGTCAGCAGGAGTAACTGCAATTACAGCATCCGGATTCTCCTTGAGGATTCTGAATGTGCCATAAGCAAGACATGGTGCCGTATTCCGGCGAAAAGGTTCTCCAAGAACCTGGGCAGGATCAATACCCAGTTGTTCTATAACCAGATCTTTGTGATCAGCATTTGTAACTACAAAAATATTTTTCTCCGGACAGGTGTTCTTAAAACGTCTGTAGGTCTGTTGAAGTAGTGTTTCTCCACTTCCAATAATATCAAGAAATTGTTTTGGTCTGTCACGACGGCTCAGAGGCCAGAAACGACTTCCTATCCCTCCTGCCATTATTATCACATACCTGTTATCCATAAGAAAAGTTAATTAAAACAATTTATGCAAATATATAATTAATTATGCAGACAGGTTTCAAAAACCAATTTAACAGAAATACCATAAATATTAGTAATTTTGGGATGCCTAATTATAGAAGAATGATTAAATTCCTTACACAGTTCGGGCGTTACTTCCTTCTGCTCAAGAAGGTATTTTCAAAACCTGAGAAACCATCACTTTATTTTAAACAAACTTTCAGGGAACTTGTATACCTCGGGGTTAATTCAATAGGTATTATAGCTATCATCTCCTTTTTTATGGGAGCAGTAATAACATTGCAAACAGCTTATAATACTGAAAATCCTATTTATCCCAAATACCTGATAGGTCTTGGCTGCCGTGATTCAATAATTCTCGAGTTTTCTTCAACAGTTGCCGCATTGATCCTTGCTGGTAAAGTTGGCTCGAACATAGCGTCCGAAATTGGTACCATGAGAGTTACGGAACAAATTGATGCAATGGAGATAATGGGTGTCAATTCAGCTTCTTATCTTATTCTCCCTAAAATAGTTGCAACCATCCTCTTTAATCCGATACTTACACTCATCGGTATAATAGTTGGTATTTTCGGAGGATGGATCGCAGGAACTCTTTCGGGGGTAATAACATCTGAGAATTTTATTTATGGAATTCAATATGCATTTATACCATATTACATTGTCTATTCATTGATAAAGACGTTATTCTTTGCATTTATAATAACCAGTATCTCCGCATTTCAGGGATATTATGTCGATGGCGGTTCGCTTGAAGTAGGACAGGCCAGCACCAAAGCTGTCGTTTTCAGCAGCGTTGTAATTTTACTGTTTAATGTCATACTGACTCAACTTCTGCTATCATGATCAGAATTGTTAAACTGAATAAATCATTTAATGGGAAACCTGTACTGCAGAATATTTCAGTAACATTTGAGCCCGGTAAAACAAACCTTATAATCGGCAGAAGCGGGTCAGGTAAAACAGTACTTCTTAAGTCAATCGTCGGACTGCATGAGATTGATAGTGGTGAGATCTGGTACGAGAATACACTATTCAATAAACTCGATTTTATAGGTAAAAAAAGAATCAGAAGTGAGATGGGTATGTTATTCCAGGGAAGTGCATTATTTGATTCATTGACAGTTGAACAGAATGTTATGTTTCCTCTTGACATGTTTAGCGATAAAACACCCGATGAAAAATTAGAAAGGGTGAATTTCTGCCTCAACAGGGTCGATATCCATGACGCTAACGCTCTGTTTCCCTCAGAATTATCAGGTGGAATGAAGAAAAGAGTTGCAATAGCCAGAGCAATCGCTTTAAATCCCAAGTATCTCTTTTGTGATGAACCTAACTCCGGACTTGATCCTATTACAGCAATTTTGATCGATGCTCTTATTAAAGAGCTTACAGAAGAGTATTCGATGACAACAATAATAAATACTCACGACATGAATTCAGTCATGGAAATCGGAGAAAAAATAGTATTTATAAGCGAAGGAGTAAAATGCTGGGAGGGAAATAAGAACGAAATTCTTAATTCCGACTGTGATTCTCTTAATGATTTTGTTTTTGCAAACTCTCTGGCTAAAAAGCTTAGAGCCTCAAACAAATAACCGATTATTATTTTTTCTTAATCTCCTCATAATCTATATATTCCCCAATTTTCTTTGAAACCTTCTTTTGGGGTCCATTGTCTTTTTTGACTGTTTCACGTTTATTAGATGAAGAGAACTCTTCATTTCCAAACTTGACAAAAGCCCTGATTATGAGGTAGCCTATAATACATAAAAGCAAATATCTAATCAAAATCATATTATAAAATGCTCATTTAATTTCTGTATCGATTTTATAATTGTAAAGGAACCTGTCTGTGCCTCCCACGATAAGATGCCAGCCGCTCTTATCCGATAATTTACCTATTGAGAACATCGACGCCCCTCTCAAAGGGAATCCCGGCATTGTTGTACCGGTTTTGCCAATAAGATAAATCAGATTCTTATGTACATCAAAGACTCCTATTTTTCTGTCGGAGGATGAGAAGATAAAATTAATAGGCCCTCCAAGATTGTCTGAACCGAATTCTCTTTTAAAGATCTCCGATCTGTTATGATTATAAAGATACAATACCCCTTTATCAATAAATATATATTCACTGAAGCCATCACCATCCACATCAAAAATGTCGAATGAATGGTCACTTGAAAATTTCTTAACGCTGAATTTCTTAACACTCCCATCGAAATATATTTGCTGTATTGTCCCATCCGGGGATGTGCAGACAACGTAGGGATCGGAACCAGTACTCAGTCGCATTGCCGATCCAACAGCTTTTGCCACAGGCTCATTCAGATTCATTCTTTTATTCCCGTTCCGGTCGAGAAAATATACTGCGCTCTCATCAGCAACAACAATATAGTCTTTCCCTGAAACATTAAAATAACCTATCTCGGCTTTTACATAGCCTGCTGTCCTGAAAGGCTTCCATCCTTTAATGACACTGCCTGTTTTATCGTATGAATAAATCTGTTTGTCCTCCCCTGCGACAAATAGTCTGTAATTCAGGTTATTGTCATAGTCAAACATGACAATTGAGTTTGTAGCCGGAGATCTGAGTTTAACCGGGTATCTTTCAACATAGTTTCCATTTCTGTCGAGGAGATGAATATAATTTTTACCCGAAAACAATAATTGATATTTCCCGTTCCTGAAATAATCAATCATATAAATAGTACTCACAATCCTCTCGTTTAAAGGGACTTTCCATAATACCCTGCCTGCAGCATTTATCAGGTAGGTATTATTTTTCATATCCTGAATAAAAATCTCTTTTGCTCCTGTTATATGATTAATGAAAAAGAATGGTTTTATTCCTGCTATGGTATCAAGCAGGGTTTCCCATTCTGTTGTGGATTCTTCCCTTGCCTCTTCCTTAAATTTAATTGACAGACTATTATAAATCATGCCATTACTCGAGGCAAACTGGTATCCTGCAGCTTGGATCTTATTAAGTGAACTACGGTTCGATTTAAGTATGTTAATTATATCTTCATTCAGGAACCCGTTTAGATAATCGATTATATGCGATGGTATACAAAAGAAGAAATATCCTGCTCTGCTGGGCAAGGTATTTTCGAAATCACGATAGGTCAGATCATTGGCAAGAGTCTTGTTTAATATGTTATCGTAGAGCAGTTTTGAAACCGTGAAATATGAGGTTCCTGCAATCAGGAAATTATCATAGAAAGTAAAATAGGTCTCATTAAACTGGGGAGAAAATCCCGGAAGAAGAACCCTTATCAATCCTTTGAAGGAGGTTTTGTAAACCGGTATTTTCACCTGGTCATCAGGTTGAAAGTACTGTATTTCATTCTTAACACCAGGTTCTTGCAGAAATATTTGTTCAGCCTGAACACGGTTTGTCAACTCATAAATTATCAATGTATTATCACTTACCCGTTGATCTTTAATATTTACTATTGCCCTTGTTATCTCATCTCCTGTATATGGCTTGATCTTTTCAGCTAAACTGATTGCTTCTGGTGTTACTGAACTATCAGATACATTATTAAGATTCAGCGAAGGAAGAATCAGCGTTTCAAAAAGAACAGTAGAAGACGGAAGAATCTTATAGGTGTGAAAATCCCTTGAAGGAAGAGTTTTATATTTATAAAGTATATCCGTTGAATCTGAACTTTCTGTATATCCACTAAGAACGAGCCCTTCTTCGCTGATATAAATATCTCCTCCTCCAGTCCCGGCCAACTTCGCAATAGTTTCCGACAACCCTTTTTTTCCTGAAACCAGAAGTGGTCTGAGAACATCAGGAAGATTTCTAAAAATTATAAATACTTTATCAACGTTTTTTCCCGATGCCAGCAATACTTTTGTAAATCCGGGAACATTTCTGATATCACTCCCGCTTCCAGCCTGAAGAATTGCTTTTTCAACAAGTTCTCCGGAATTAGCGCAGATCATTAAACCCGAAATTAACGAAATATAAACTGTGTCTCGTGTGTTGTCTGAAACAAAGGGCATCTCAATAACCGAATTTCCCTTTATCCTGGTTTCACTCACCTCCTTTATTCCGGATGAACTAAGCATCTCTTTTATATGCCTTGATTTAATCTCTCCGGGAACAGGCATTGACAGCATCGTCAGAATTTTCCCCTTATCATTGTTGTGATATGATATTATTGCAGAACCCTCATTAAATAGCTTTTTAAAGCTCTCTTTATTCAGAAGGTCCGCCAGAAATTTGAGATGCTGGTTGAACGTTCCAAGCTCTTTGATTTTCCCTATTTCTCCAAATAATCCTCTGCCTGTTGTCAGCGAATTCATGAAACTCTTCAGGTCAACCGTCTCAATTACCACCCAGGCATCCGGTGGAATTGTTTTATAAGGATCTGTAAATAAATTTCTTCTTCCCTGCTGTAGAAAATATCCCATAATAGCAAGACCTGCAATAAGAAGTATCACTAATATAATTGCGATCCTTTTTCCCACTTCAAATCAATTAATAATAGAAATCTCTCAAAATTAGCAAATAAATAGCAATCGTCACGATTTTAATGATTAATGGATAACCAGAAAACCGTAGCCCTTCAAAATGATGTATAACTATGAATATATGATTGTTATACGGCTATGCCTCCTCTATTACCTTCCACCCTATAGCGTCAGCGAGAGAGTGAACCGGTTCCTTAAGATCTCCATAAAAGGTCACCCTGTGCCAACCCCATTTATCCCACTCTGTGAATAGTTTTTCGATATCTCCTATTGGCTCGGCACATAATTTTGTTCTGCATGCCCTGTCGTCAGGATCATTGTCAAGCGCTACTGCCTGATGGATCAGAATTTCTTTGCTATCATTGTTGATCTCCAGAGTTGTGGTTAAATAATTTAAAGGCAGGATAGACCTGACGGAGGCTCCTTTCCTGTCCTCAGAATGTGTCATTATCCTGAAAGGATTTGTTTCGCCCTGAGGTCCGAACATCCTGTTGGGAGCCACGCAATGGGCATAAATGATCTGGCGTTTAAAGGTATCAATTACAGGATCGGAGATGAATCCGGGCCTTCCATTAGTTAAAGTTGTAAAAGCAAGCATTGTCGCAGCAGACCTGATATCGCATTCGCAACCGCCCACGAGCCCCTCATTATTCAGTTCATGAAATCCCAGACAAGGGTAGGCATGTATATGACCGCCATAAAAACCACCAAGGCAGTTTATTGTTATGGCATTTGCACCGAATTTTTTCAAAACTGATTTCATCCCCAGATACATAGCTGCTGAAGTCAGCAAAGTTTCATCAGGGATTTCAACTATCTCCAATGCTGTTTTTTTCCAGCGTTCAACAATACTTTTTGCTTCATTTTTGTCTGCATTGCTCCAGGCTGAATTGACCTCGGAAAATGGAATATATTCCAGTGGAATACCCAGTACAGGATCTGCTTTTTCGTGTTTCTGATCTTTTACAGCCAGAATTTTTGAATTTTTTAACCTCTGAACACACTCATCGGGAGAGATGGATTGTATATTATTGGTCTTCAATGCATAGTTTCCTTTTGGTGGAGTATTTTTAATCCGTGATTCAGCTGTGGCTGCAACAAAATCTGAAACTTTTCCCCCTTTTCCTATTATTTTGAAACAACCTGCTGCTGCCAGAAGATCTTCAAGACGTGAAGAAGATACAAATCCTACATTATGAACATTGTTACGCTGGAAAAAAGAATTATATGCAAGAAAACCACCGCTTCCGCCATACTTAAAATCTGCATACAGCACTGGTTTACCAGTTTTTGCAATTGTCTGAACAACCTGATTCCAGCAATTCATCTGGTAAATGATATATCCGTCTATCAGATCCGGCCCATCTTTCGCAACAATCTTTTCTGCTTCTTCAGGACCTGTTGCAAGTGCCGGAATAAATTCAAATTCACTCAAATTCTTTGTCAGGGCTGAATTGATCCTATCCATGAAAGGGTTGAAATCGAACCCGACATTTGGCCAATCAGGCTGTGCCTGAATCGTTGAATGAAGAGAGTATACAATACGTATTCTCATTTTCTTATTTCCATTCACCACCGGTTCTGAACCGTTTACAAAACTCAGCGGTGCAAATGCCACACAGGCTGCACATGCAGAACAAGTTGAAATAAAATTCCTTCTTGTTAAATTAGTTACATTTTCTTTTAGAATACTCTTCTGAATACTTATAGAAGTTTTTTTCATAACCTGAAATATTTGTTCAACAAACTAAGGTTTAGGACTCAGTTATTAAATGTACAAATTATTACAGATTAATCTTTCGTTTTTAACGGTTTTTCTAATATTGGTTTCAAAGGAATAGGACAAAAAAAGAACAGTTTGGCACACAATTTGAACTATGT
>PMIL01000245.1:0-366 GCA_003157075.1 Bacteroidales bacterium
CATTGTCAGGCATTTAATGGTTTATCTTCTGATTCGCTTCTCAATGAAGCAGCCATTGAAACAAGAGGCCTTGTTATTCTTGATAAAGACAGCATCTTGATAATTTCGGCCTTTCACTCCAATTGCGGAGGAGAAACATCCTCCTCCGAAGATGTTTGGCTTTCCGGTCAGCCATACCTTAAAAGTGTTTCTGACCCCTATTGTATCAGGTCAAGGAGTGCTGCCTGGCAAAAGAGTTATTCCTTAAGTGATTGGCTTAAATATATCAGGAGATCGGGCTTTTATGGGAATGTCAATGACCCGTCAATGCTTAACTTTTCCCAGGAGAACAGACTTTCTGATTATAAAACTGCAACGTTCAGCATT
>PMIL01000245.1:376-3555 GCA_003157075.1 Bacteroidales bacterium
TATAAAAAATGCTGTAATTTTACATTAAATCAACCCCCTAACCCTCCATATGGGGGGCTTTGAAGGAATTCCACTTCACTTTAGGGGTGAAGATTTTCTGCCCCAGATGGGCTTTGAAGCTTTTATGTCCTAATGACTTGGGCCACGACAACCTTCTATACCCCCTTTAGGGGGTGGAGGGAAACAGATCAAGGAGTAAAAAGAAATATTATATTACAGATATTTGATTAGTTTTATAAGTTCAGATCAATATTGAACCAGATGTTCGCAATTTTCAGAAAGGAGATAAGTGGTTTTTTCAGCAGCCTGACAGGCTATATTGTGATAATTGTTTTCCTGGTTATAAACAGTCTTTTTATGTGGGTTTTTCCAGGGGAATGGAATATTTTAGACAGTGGGTATGCAAGTCTCGACACGCTGTTTTTCCTTTCACCCTGGGTCTTTATGTTTCTTGTACCTGCTGTGACTATGAGAATGATTGCAGAAGAAAAAAGACTGGGTACAATTGAGTTGATTTATTCAAAACCAATATCAGAAAGCGGGATAATTTATGGAAAATATTTTGCTTCTGTATGCCTCGTCATACTGGCTCTTTTGCCAGGTTTGATATATTATTTTTCAGTATACACTCTGGGTGAAACACCTGGCAATCTGGACAAGGGCGGGACATTGGGCTCGTTTATCGGGCTTTTCTTTCTGGCATCTGTGTATGCCTCTGCCGGAATATTTGCTTCATCACTCACAGATAATCAGGTGATTGCTTTCATAATTGCCGTTTTGCTGTGTTTTGTAATGTTCATGGGATTTGATTCAATTGCCTATTTGCCCGGATTGAAAAAATTGAATGAAGTTATTATTCGGCTCGGAATTAATGAACACTATAAATCTATAAGCAGAGGAGTTCTTGATATTAAAGATGTTGTATATTTTATTGCGGTCATAATGTTGTTTAATGAGGCGACTCGATTTCTCCTGTTATCGCGAAAATGGAAAGGGAAAAGTTAAGCCATGATGAATTTTACAGGTAATAGAAGCATTCAGCTTAAAGTCTGGGTCCATTTTCTTACGGTAGTTGCAGGAATTTTATTGCTCCTGTCAGCAAGCTCAATTATCAGGTTAAGACTCGACCTCACTGAAGATAAGAGATTCACTCTTTCAGGACCAAGCCGGAACGTATTGAGACACCTCAAGAATGACATCTTTATTCAGGTATACCTTGATGGAGAAATACCCATTCCCCTTAAACGACTGAAGAGATCCGTAACAGAAATGCTCGACGAGTTCAGAATTGCCTCTGCAAATAAAATTGATTACGAGTTTATTAATCCGTCAGCCTGGAAGGATGAAAAACAGAGACAAGCTCTTTATCAATCGCTGATTAATAAAGGTTTAAGTCCGGTTAACCTTCATGCCGGGGATGCTGAAGGAGGGAAGACCCAAAAGATAATTTTCCCGGGAATGATATTAAATTATAATGGAATTGAAGTACCAGTGAACTTTCTGAATAATTCTACTGCATCATATGAACAAAATATTCTAAGGTCAATTGAAGGTCTTGAATATGAGATAATTCAAACCATATCTACGCTCAGTTCAGACTCTGTAAATAAAGTTGCATTTATTGAGGGACATGGTGAGATCCCTGAAATTGAAACTGCAGATATCACTATGAATCTGGCAAGGTTTTTTACAGTCGACAGAGGGATTATCGGGGGTAAGACTAACATTCTTGATAAGTATGCAGCTGTTGTAATTGCAGGCCCTGAAAAAACTTTTAATGAGTCGGATAAACTGGTTCTTGATCAGTATTTAATGAAAGGAGGAAAAATTCTTTGGTTGATAGATGAGGTTGCAGTAAATTCAGACAGTCTTGCATTAGGCGGAACTGTGGGTCTTTACCGTCCGTTAAACATTGAGGATCAGTTGTTCAGGTATGGAGTCAGGATAAACCCCTTAATTATCCAGGATCTTGAATGTGCCTCAATCAGGCTTATGGTAACGGGCGGAGGAAACCGTCAACAGATGGTTCCGGCTCCATGGCTTTATTATCCCTTACTTAAACCATCCGTAAATCACCCAATTACAAGAAACCTGAACCGGGTCGAAGGAAAATTTGTGAATTATATCGATACTGTCGGTCTTGATCCAGCTATCAGGAAAAAAGTACTCCTTTATTCCTCGGCATTAAGTCGTACAATTTCTCCTCCGGTGATAATAAGCCTTAAAGAAGCAGAGCTGACTCCGGCAGAAAAGGATTTTACCAGACCCAATCTGCCAGTTGCCGTCCTGCTGGAAGGAATATTTCCGTCTGCTTTTAAAAACAGAATGGTTAATAACCTGATTGATGATAAAAATTTCAAAATCAGGACTGAGAGTAAAGAAACCAGGATGATAGTAATTGCTGATGCTGATATAATCAGGAATGAAGTTAAGCGATCGGGAATTAATGAAAATCCTCTTCCTCTGGGACAGGATAAGTATACCGGACAGATCTATGGCAATAAAGATTTCCTTATCAATTGCCTGAACTGGCTCGTAGATAAAAACGGGATCATGGA
Source organism: Bacteroidales bacterium (assembly GCA_003157075.1). Taxonomy (GTDB): domain Bacteria; phylum Bacteroidota; class Bacteroidia; order Bacteroidales; family VadinHA17; genus LD21. Next base: position 2,935 of record PMIL01000245.1, read on the forward strand.
ACTCAGGTCCAGAGAACTAAAGCTCCGGCTGCTGAATACCCAAATGATAAAATCAGAAAAGCTTAAGTGGCAATTGATCAATATTCTCGGGCCCATCCTGGTTGTTGTTATTGCTGGATTACTGTACAGCTATTTCAGGAGAAAGAAATACACAAGATATTGATAATGAATAAGTCAGTAATCAAAGGGTTGGTTGGAAGTGTAGTAATTGTTTTACTGTTGCTTATTATCTTCAGAACCAGGTCGCCTTTTGGGAAGAATAATAGTTCCTTCTCATCTGAACCCGAAAAGGAGATTACTAAAATAGAATTATCAGATAATGTAAAGAAACTGGTCATTGAAGAAAAGGGAGATAACTGGCTGATTAACGGAAAGTCGGTAGCAAGAAAGAGTGGTGTCATGTTCCTTCTTAGAATATTGAAAGAGATAAAAATTAAATCACCTGTATCAGCTGATTTATTTGAAGCGGAAATAACCTCTAAGAATATCAGTGGGGTTAAAGTAAAAGTTTATGAAAACAGGAAGCTCCTGAATACTTTCCTTGTGTATAAAACTCAATCAAATGCCTATGGCAACTTCGCCAAATTAAAAGAAACATCAAAACCATTTATTGTTTATGTT
>PMIL01000212.1 GCA_003157075.1 Bacteroidales bacterium
GCAAAGATGATGATCTGGTTCGATCATCAAAACTTTCCATTCTTTGAATCAGAAAAACTGAAACAAGCTATGATTGGAGGAATTAAATATGAAGTATTTGTTGATACTGCACATATTGGTCCGGAAGGCAAATGGGTTTTTATTGCATTATTACCAGATAATTTTCCCTCAAAGGGAGAATTGAATCTAAGAGATTATTTCGATTATTTTCTTTCAGATGGGATACTTAGGTCTGAATGGTATTTATCAAGTATCGAAGTAGGAAGCGAGATATCATCTGGAAAAGGAGAAATTACTTTTAAACAGTTTATAGTTCATTAAAGATAAATTTTTAAAAAAACAGCTGCACACAACACGCGGTATAGGCAAGCGATGCCAAAATAATTATTCAATTTGTCCAATAGTCTTCAACGTATTTGAGAATTTAAAACAAACCTTAAAGTTCAGATAAAAGTAAGATTGTAGTACAATGTCAAATAACTGGGGGACAAATCTGCCATGACTACCAAAAAATAAAGACCAGCCCATAACTCGGACGGTTTAATTAATTGGCTGTGCCGAGCTCGTATCGGATATGGATTTCATATTGCTTCGCAAAGTAAAATTGTGGTCGATCCTCGGTTGCCTTTTGCAACCCGGACTACTTCTCAATCTGCCTCTAAACTCTATGCAAGCAAATTCATTTCAAATCATCAAATAAAGTTATGGAACATAAAGCTATATCAATCAGGCCCTTCATTGGTGCAAAAAACTTTGAACTTTCGCGGAATTTTTATCGCGATCTGGGTTTTAAAGAAAGTATTTTATTTCATAATATGTCCTATTTTAAAACAGATGGGTTAGGGTTTTATTTACAAGATGCTTATGTACAAGATTGGGTAGATAATTCAATGATTTTTTTAGAAGTTGAAGATGTTGGTCTCTTTTGGAAGGAACTTCTGGCGCTAAACCTGACTTCAAAATATGAGGGAGTAAAACTAACTCCAATTCGCGAATATGATTGGGGCAAAGAATGTTATATGCACGACCCGTCAGGAATTCTATGGCATATTGGTGAGTTTTTAAAATAAACTTTCATTGATCTGATACCGAAACTATGAAATTACTTTACCTGAGTTTTTTAACAGCTTTACTATTTTGCTGCAACAATTGTACAGAAAAGAAAATTCCTGAAGTATCCTCAGGGAAGTTAATCAGAATAGAAAATTTCCGGTCAAAGTTTGTAAATCCAAGAAATATTGATGTCTGGTTACCTGAAGGTTATGATTCCGACAGGAAATATGCAGTAATATATATGCATGACGGACAGATGCTTTTTGACAGTACAACTACCTGGAACAAACAGGAATGGCATGTAGATGAGGTGATTACAAAAATGATTCCTGAAGGCAAAATAAAGGATTGCATTGTTGTTGCCATTTGCAATAATATTGAATACAGGAATACTGAGTATTTTCCATCAGTTGCACTTGATGGACTACTTGAGCCAACCAGAAGCAGTATCGTTAAGAATCTTTTGAAAGATAAACCTCAGTCTGATAACTATCTGAAATTCATTGTCGGGGAGTTAAAACCTTATATTGACAAGACATTCTCAACCTATAGTGATCCTTTAAATACTATCATATTAGGTTCTGATATGGGTGGGCTTATCTCGGTTTATGCTTTCTGTAAGTATCCGGAAGTCTTTGGTGGTGCCGCCTGTTTGTCAACCCACTGGCCAATGATTGGCGTCAGCTTGTTGTATAACAGGAAAATTATTGATAATACCTCCGGGGCTTTCAGGGATTATCTTTCATACAATCTGCCCTCCCCTCCCCGGGGTAAAATCTATTTCGATTACGGTTCTGAGAAACTCGACAGTCTATACAAACCTTATCAGCAGCTTGTGGACACCATAATGAAGAAGGCAGGTTATACCTCAGCTAACTGGTTAACAAGAGAATTTATGAATGCTGATCACTCTGAAAGATCATGGAGCAAACGACTTCAAATTCCATTGGAGTTCCTTCTTGGAAAATAACCCGGATCGTTTCTGCAATCGAGACAAAGTATATCCTCAATCGACCCTAAAAGATTGTATCCTTTAAAAACTTGTACTAATAAAATTTTAGTTTATTATGATAGATCCTTTTCAATATTAGTTGTAAATTAGCTAGTTACAAAATAAATCTTACCTAATTACAGAACGATGAAATCAATTCATTTAAGAATCATTATGAATCGTTTTCTGCAGATACGATTCATATCAAAAGTATCTCTTCTCTGGTTTATAATTATCTGCTTCCAGATAAACCTGTTCTCGCAGACAATCGATGTTACAAAAAGACTTAAGGGTTTTGATTTGTATATGGAAAAAATCCTGAAAGACTGGAATATTGCCGGAGCAGGTATTGGAATTGTATATAAAGACAAGCTGGTTTTTGCAAAAGGATATGGTTACCGTGAGTATGAGCAAAAACTTCCTGTTACACCTAAAACTTTATTCCAGATTGCATCAAACACAAAATTATTCACTGCAGTCTCCATCGGAATGCTTGTTGACCAGGGAAAACTTGACTGGGATAAACCAATACGTAATTATGTTCCCTCAATTGAGTTTTATAATAATGACTTAAATAATTCAGTCACCATACGTGACATGCTATCGCACCGTACTGGTATATCACGGCATGATCTGATCTGGTACAAATCTGATTTCAGTCGCAAGGACCTTTTTGAACGGTTAAAATATCTTGAACCGAGTCAGCCTCTGAGACAGGGATTTCTTTATAATAATCTGATGTATGTTGGTGCAGGTTATATAATTGAACTTCTAAGTTCGAAGACATGGGAGACATTTGTACAGGAGAATATATTAAATCCGCTTGAAATGAAAAGCACTGTCTTTTCAGGAAAAGAGATGGAAAAAAATCCGGATCACGGTGTTCCTTATAATGAGAAACGTGATACAACATTGTTGTACAAAATCCCGATATATGAAGATCAACAGGCGGTAGGCCCGGCTGGTGCAATAATCTCGAATATTGAGGATATGTCGAACTGGTTGATAACACTTATGAATAATGGAAAATTCAGGGACCGGCAAGTCATTCCTGAGAGAATAGTAAAAGCAACTCTTGAGCCAACAATTGCTCTTCCTAACACTGGACTTGAGAACAAAGGATATAAAGAAATCCTTAATTCCTTTTATGGAATGGGACGGTTCACCATGTCTTACAGGGGTCACTTTCTGACAAACCATGGCGGAGCTCTTCCCGGTTTTTATTCGCAGGTTTCTGCTATGCCCTATGACAGTATCGGTGTAATTGTATTTGTTATTGGTGACCAGGGTTCCCCACTTAGTAATATAATACCTTACAACATCTTTGAGAGATTACTTGGGCTTGATCTGACACCATGGAGTGAAAGAGGTCTGAAAGATCAGAAGGAAGGCAAAAAACTTGGAAAGGAAGGACGAAGTAAATCAGGTTCTGAAATCATTGCCGGAACTAAGCCATCACATCAGCTAACAGATTATGTTGGTCAATATCAGAATCCAGCCTACGGCATTATTAATATTACACTTGCAGATTCATCTTTGCAGTTCGATTTCCATAATATGAAGCTCCCACTTAAACATTTTCATTATGACCGGTTTGACACTCCTAATGACGAACAATGGGGTCTATGGACATTGAATTTCAATACTAATCCGCAAGGTGCCATTGATGGTCTTTACAGTTCGATTGACGAATCTCAGGCGACCTTCACAAGAAAAGCAGATGCTTCATTAAGTGATCCCGGAGTGCTTATAAAATATGCCGGAAAATATGTCATTGCAGGGAGTTTCATAAATGTGGAACTTATTGATAAGGACCTTTATCTGATTGCCCCAGGACAACCACGAATTATGCTGATACCGGTTAAACCGCTTACTTTCAGAATAAAGGAATATCCGGACTTTAGTTTTGTATTTTTAATCGAAAATGGAGAAGTAACAGGTTTTAAGCAAATAGACCCGTCTGGTGAATATAATGTTGAAAAACAAAAATAACCCTTCAGCTCTATTCCTTCTATGGTGACCGAGAGCTAACCTGTCTAAAAACGCTCCGATTCCGCCATCTCCATATTCGCCCTCCATAAAAATCCCGAGCCTGTCGAGGGATAGCGACGGAGGGCTTTACTTTTATATTGTATTTGATACGCTATATCTTAACCTGGTGCATGTGTAATCCTATGATAAAAATAGGATGCATAAAAAAAAGCTAATTAATCATGTGGTAAATGTTTAGCAGGTCTAAGGATTTGTTGTGGTGCTTAAGCCTTAAACTAAAATTATCCCAGTTTCTATTCACAGCTTCCGTCCATCCTACCTCGGCCAGGGCCAGGATGCGTGGAAAAATCTGACGATCCATCGTTGGTTCTGAACGATCAATATGAGACCAGAAATTAGCCTGTACTCCTAAAATATGTTCTGGATTAACCTTTTTAAGTTTATCTGATAATGGTTCGAATGAGTATACCTTCTCCGTTGATATTACCTTATACGGATAATCGAAATAGCAATAAGAAGTCGGAGTCATTATAACATCATTTCCCTGATTTAAAGCAGCTAAAAGTACATTTTGATCCCCGCGCCAAAACATCATTGTTGCTGTCTTACTAAGCCCACCTTCAATTATCTCATCCCAGCCAATAAGCTTTTTACCCTCGCTGTTCAGGTATTTTTCTATTCTCCTGATAAACCAGCTTTGAAGTTCTTGCTCATTCTTCAAACCTTCATCTTTAATCCGTTTCTGGTCGAGGGGGCATTTTTCCCAGCGTGTTTTTGGACATTCATCACCCCCAATATGGACATATTCTGACGGAAACAACTCAATTATTTCAGAAAGAACGTTTTCAAGAAATTTAATTGTTTCATCTTTCCCTGCACATAATACATCATCGTTTACTTCAGGCCCTTTAAAGAATGGATGAATTGATAATGTTTCACCAGTACATGATAGGCCGGGGTATGCAGCAAATACTTCTGATGTGTGACCGGGCATTTCAATCTCAGGAATTATCTCAACATTCCTGGCTTCTGCATATCGAACCAGTTCCCGAATATCTTCTTTGGAATAATATCCTTCCCTTTCCGGCGGTTCATGATAAATAGTATCAAATTTTGAAGCTATCTTAGTCAGGTCAGGATACTTATTAATCTCAATACGCCATCCCTGATCATCAGTAAGATGCATATGGAGTTTATTCATCTTATAAAATGAAATTGCATCAATATACTTTTCAGTTTGACTTTTATTCCAAAAAGTGCGGCTATAGTCAATCATTAATCCTCTCCAATTAAAACGTGGTTTATCAACTATATTTACACAGGGAAGAATCCATTCAACATTATCAACTTTAGCCTTTCTTAATATTTCATCCGGAAACAGCTGACGCAAAGTCTGGATACCCCAGAATATCCCTTTTGGCCTGTAAGAAGTAATCAGTACTTTTTTATTTGTTATGTTTAGTTTATAGCCCTCTTCACCAAGAGAAGATAAATCATCTGTTAATTTTAGTTCAATTATATTTTCTTCGGCATTTTTCTTATTAATTGGGAGCATATAACCAGAAGCTGGAGAGAGATAAGCTCTTAATTGTTCTGCCTTTAATACTAAAACCTGATCAGCTTTTATAGATGTATTATCAGTCATTTCAAATGTTCCACTTAAAACGGTTATTTCCCGGGGTTTGGGAATAATTTGTATTGCTTTTTGAGTCTTCCCGGTTAACGGTTCCTTAAATGAAGACAACATTACTATCAAAAAGGAAATCCATATTACTTTTTTCATAACTCCATCAACGTTTTAATTATAATATTAGCTTAATCTTCAACCTATTATATCAAGAGAGAAAAACTATGGCATTTTAATAAAATTTTCATATTTAACTACCCACATGCCATTTTTAGGAAATCCGGGAGCACCGCCTTTTGATCCATCCCACCCGGCAGCCATCATAGCCACAGCTGTCAGTAAAGCTCCGTTTGACGGAAAATAAGGAAAAGGTCCCCCGGTGGCTAATCCATGTTCATCAAACTGAAAGTTAGGTGAGCTATGTAAAAGCATATCAATGGCCAATTCGGGATTATTAGTTCGTGCTGCTGCCATGGCAAGCATGGGGAAATCCCAGCCCCAGGTATGATTGAAATTCCATGTTGATATTACTTTATCCAATGTTCTTCTGAAACAAAGAGTATCCACTCCATCTCCGGGCAGCATACCAAACGTACCTATCAGGGCAGGATGTTCGAAAGTAAACTTTGTCCACATGCTATCGATATTTTCATGGGTAATGTACACCCCATCAACTTGCGGTAATGGTGATAGTTTTTTAAGCACATCGTCCCATTTTTGATCCCTGCTTAATTTCAAACGCTCTTTCCACATTTGCGCAGTGCGCAGACCGAAACGCCAGTAACCAAGTTCGAAACCCGGATTGTAAGTAATTTCAGGTTTAGTATTTTCAGAAACAATGTACATAGGCGGGCCTAAAATGTAATGGTCATTTGTTTTTTCGTAGTAGGCATAGTTTGCCATAAACTCAGCTGTGTTGAAAACCACGTCCCTCCATTTTTCAAGTGTTTCCCTGCCAGGATGTAAACGATAATCCAATTCTGCAAAATAGATAGGATGTGGTTGTTGCCAGATAAGCAGTGCGTGGATCGGATTAGGCCATTCGCGATCGAAATTAGCAGTACACTTAGGCCAGCGTGCCCCTTTATAACCCTGTTCTGATGCACGTTGGATTGAGGTAGGTAGAAAATCTTTATATACATGCAGGCATTTGTCAAACAACGACCATCTGTTCCAAAGTGCATAATGCACATCATGCCACCAAATCATTTCAAAATGAAACCGGCCGGACCATCCGTTGTTAACCAGACCTGATTCCTGAGAGGGATATGAACCCGCTTCATTTACTTTCATTAAATATTGCGATAGTATTATTCTGCGCTCAAGTTCTCTCCATCTTTTATCCTTACTTTGCGACAAATCAATAGCCGCACCTGATTCCCAGAATTCCGGCCAGGCTTTTTTATTTTCTGCAAAAATTTCAGCAGCGGTAAGGAATGGTTGTGACTTTTTCTCTTGAGAGAATGTACAGGTAAAAGAAATTTCATTGGTCTGCAACGGATCCAGATAAAACCTATGCTTTGATGAGATGGTATCGCCAGATAACAGAAGAGCTTTTGAATTCCAGTTCAGGGATACAAAATATTTTGTATCATCCATTTTCCTGGATATGATAGCCGAATTATCGTTTTGCGTCTCAATTATCGATGAATGAGCAGATGGTTGATTAAAATCTCCAACATGATCAGCAAATTGTTTTGAATCAGCGTATGGAAAATCAAGAAATATTTTAATTTGCCCCTTTTTAATCAAGTCCGATTTTACCGAAACACCGATAGCATCAACAGACGGATGACATGCCGTTTTTACGGTTACCGGCTTCCCTTCCAAAACAAAATAACTGTAAATAGTCCCATTCCACATATCAACTTCCTGATGCTCATTTTTCAGGTCCTCCGCTGTAGCTTTAGTTCCGTCAGACTTTAAAAGAAGAAAACCGATACGCCCTAAATTAAAACAATGAGGATTTTCGGCTAACCACGAAGATAATTCGGGCTGTTCTTTATCAGGAATGTCATATCTGATCATTCGACCGTGCGTATCCAGAGTCACCCCTCTAAAATCTTCAACCCTCTTCCCTTTTGGGAGGGGAAAACTATGCCAGCCCCAATGCGACATGGTATTAAATGACACAAACGTCTGCAGTCCGGTTATATCAACTCCAAAAGCAAATTCACCATTACCGACCTGAGCAGGGCTTTTTACATTTAATTTCTCAGATATAACATTATGTCTTTCAACAACACTCTTTCTGTTAATTGATTTATTATCACTAAATGAACAAAATACAAACTCTATTAATACTAATAAAGAGATAATTTCAAATCTGTTTTTCAGCATAATAATATTACTTTAATAACTAAAATTAACTATTATATCTCAATTTGTAATTTTCAAATTCATAACACGGAAAAATACAAAGGGACGAATGTTAGCAGTAACCGGCACAAAAGAAATTCAGCATATTACAGTATAATTGACAAGGAATGGAAAAATATAAGACAAGATAATATTAATATCTGACCGTTAAATACCATAATTATCTTATACTCTACTTATTTTTGTATTATCGGAGAAGTTTAATTAATTTAATTAACTCAAACGTAAAGAACTGTAATTCAAAATATTTAGTAAATGAAAAAAGTAGCGGTAGTTGGTTTTGGATTTATGGGAATGACACATGCATTAAACATACTTAAAATCAAGGACCTGAAATTAGTTGCATTAGTAGATGTAAATCCGGCATTAATTGAAAAGAATCTGAATGAAAAAGGCGGAAACTTACCTATGGAAAATATAGATGCCAGTGATCTGGCATCTATTCATAAGTAC
>PMIL01000237.1 GCA_003157075.1 Bacteroidales bacterium
CGTTTATGATTGGTGATGTGCAGACAGCAAAAGCATTTACAAGAGACCCAAAACTAAAAGATGTTATGCAAAAAGCAGGTGTAATTTCTGAACCTGATATAAAATTTATTAAGGTGCTGAGAATGACGGAAGCTCTGCAAAATCCCGGAGAATATTTAGAAATAGCTCATAAAGTAAAAGATTTTGACGTCTGGCTTAAGGTGTTTGACACAGAAGGACCAGCAACCCGGGCTAATGACGGTTTAGAAGATGGAGTATTGGCTCGTGGTATTGACGACCCTAATTTGGTTTACCTGGTTTTTAAAATTACTGACTTAACAAAGGCAAAGGCTTCATTGGATAAACCTGCCAGACAAAAAATCATGCAGGAAGCAGGTGTAATTGGTAAGCCTGAAGTATATTTTGGTAAAGACCAGCAATAATAGGAAATAATGAAGGCATGAGAGAATTAAGATATGCGTTACTCTATTTTTTTACCTCATGCCTCATTTTTAACACTTCTTCAATGCTCTGAAGATCAGTGTTTTTTGCTTTGAGCAGAATAAGGAAGTGGTATAGCAGATCAGCTGCCTCATTTTTGAAGAGATCAATATCATTGTCTTTTGATTCGATAACCAGTTCAACGGCTTCTTCACCAACTTTCTGAGCGACTTTATTTATACCTTTTTTATAAAGCCTATTTGTGTAAGATTCCTCAGTATCGTTAGAGATTCGTTGATTTATAATATGTTCAAGGTTATAAATGAACCCCTTTGATGTCTCTTCTCCAAAACAGGAGGTACTTCCCGTGTGGCAGGTAGGTCCTGAAGGAATTGCCTTTATCAGGATTGAGTCATTGTCGCAATCAGCTGATATTTCCACGACATTCAAATAATTTCCTGAGGTTTCTCCTTTAGTCCAGAGCCTGCTTTTACTTCTGCTGAAAAACGTCACTTTCCTGTCTTTCTTTGTTTTTATGAGAGCCTCCTCATTCATATATCCAACCATTAATACCTGCAGTGTTCTGTTATCCTGAATAACAACAGGAACAAGTCCGTTCGCTTTTGTAAAATCTATTTGATCCATGCTACATTATTTTAACCCTCTGTGGCACTCTGTGACTCCTCCGTATCTCCCTGTGTTATTAAATATTACACTGAGCTGCACTGAGAATCACAGAGTTGCACATAGGAAGAATAAATCATTATCTTATTGCTATTCCTTCATGCTTAAGATATTTCTTCAGTTCCCAGATATCAATTTCACCAAAATGAAATATACTAGCAGCAAGTGCGGCGCTGCATTCGGTATTAAAAAAAACATCTTTAAAGTGTTCCATGCTTCCTGCCCCGCCGGAGGCGATAACGGGGATGTTCACATTTCTGCTTACTTTGCCAGTAATATCCAGCGAGAATCCCGATTTTGTTCCGTCAGTGTTCATTGAGGTAAGCATTATTTCTCCGGCCCCAAGTTCTTCAACTCTAACCGCCCATTCAATTGTTTTAAATTCAGTCATAGTCCTTCCTCCATCTACCACAACCACCCATTCATTATTTACCAGTTTTGTATCTATAGCGACAACAATGCATTGATTCCCGAATTGACCTGCAATCTCGGAGATCAGCTCCGGTCTGCGTACAGCAGATGAATTAACAGTAATTTTATCTGCACCTGCTTTTAAGAGAACTGAGACATCTTTCACATTATCTATTCCGCCTCCAACTGTAAAGGGTATATTTATTTCAGCAGCGATCCTTTCAACCAGTGCTGTAAGCGCCTTCCGGTTCTCAACGGTTGCAGTAATGTCGAGGAAAACAAGTTCATCTGCACCCTGCTTCACATAAGCCTTTGCCAACTCAACAGAATCCCCGGCATCAATGAGGTTGATGAAATTCACACCTTTAACAGTCCGTCCGTCTTTTATATCGAGACATGGAATTATTCGTCTTTTCAGCATAGTTTTCCCAGATCGTTTAATGTTATTTTCCCCTCATAAACTGCTTTTCCTATTATTACTCCTTCGCAACCCGCTTCCCTGACATCCTCAATATCCTTTATTGAAGAGATGCCTCCACTGGCAATCAGCTTGATCTTAACTGCGCCAAGTATCTCCCGATAGAGAGCTGTAGCAGGTCCCTTAAGCATTCCGTCTTTCTTAATATCGGTGCATATTGTATATTTCACACCTTTTGATTTGTAGTCAGTAATAAAACTGATAATTTCTTTATCTGAACTCTCGAGCCAACCTCCGGTCAAGACTTTCCTGTCAATACAATCTGCGCCAAGAATAAGCTTTTCCTGTCCAAGTCTTGTAAGACATTCAAAAAATAAGTTCGGGTCAGTAACAGCGATACTTCCTAAAGTGACCTGTCTTGCTCCGGCATTAACAACTGTAATAATATCCTCATAGGATCTTAATCCTCCTCCAAAATCGATTTTTAATTTTGTTTTCCATGCTATCTTTTCAAGGACTTTAATATTTTCGACCTTTTTATTTTTTGCACCATCGAGATCGACCAGATGCAGATATTTAATACCATTATTTTCGATCTTTAGAGCAATTTCCAGAGGATCCTCATTATAAACTTTTTTAGTATTGAAATCTCCCCTTGTTAGCCGGACACATTTTCCGCCAATAATATCAATTGCAACAATTATTCTCATAGTTCCAGAAAGTTTTTCAATATGATTTCACCTTTTTCTGCAGATTTCTCCGGATGAAACTGGGTTGCATAAAAATTTTCTTTCTGCATTGCCGCACTGAAAGGGAGAATGTAATCACACGTAGCTATTGTGCAGGATGCAATTTCTGCATAATAACTATGAACATAATAAATATCATCATCAATAGTTATTCCTTTAAAGAGTTCTCCTTTGATAGTCAGGAAGTTATTCCATCCCATATGTGGAATTTTGTCCAATGGCGGGAATAATCTTACATCAGTGTCAAAGATGCCAAGACATTTTGTATCTCCCTCCTCAGAAAAACGACACATAAGCTGCAGTCCAAGACAAATCCCGAGTACAGGTTGCTTCAGATTAATTATGATTTTATCCAGCCCTCTTTCACGGAGATATTGCATTGCAGAACCAGCCTCACCAACACCTGGAAAAATTACTTTATCCGCTCCGGACAACTCTGAGGCATTATCAGTAATAATGCTTTTATAGCCCAGACGATTAAGTGCATTCTGGACCGATTTGATATTTCCTGCATTATATTTTAGTATAGCTATCATAAACTTCCTTTTGTTGATGGTAAATTGAAGTTATCGGTCTGTTTTACTGCCAGTTTTATAGCCCTGGCGAATGCCTTAAATATTGCTTCGATCTTATGATGTTCATTCTGGCCTTCGGCTTTTATATTAAGATTGCATCTTGCATTGTCTGTAAATGACTTGAAGAAATGAAAGAACATTTCAGTAGGGAATTCTCCTATTTTCTCGCGTGAAAATTTTACATCCCAGACTAGCCAGGATCTTCCTCCGAAGTCCAATGCTACCTGAGCCAGGCAATCATCCATAGGCAGAACAAAGCTATATCTCTCAATGCCTTTTTTGCCACCGAGCGCCCTGAGGATTGCCTCACCTAAGGCAATTGCCACATCTTCAACAGTATGGTGTTCATCTGTCTGAAGATCACCTTTCACCTTAATATTAAGATCCATGTTTCCGTGACGGGAAATCTGTTCAAGCATGTGATCAAAAAATCCTATCCCGGTATCAATTACACTCTTGCCTGATCCGTCAAGACTAAGTTCAATCTTTATATCAGTCTCCGATGTTTTCCTGTGAACTTCTGCAGTCCGTGGCTTTTTTACCAGATACTTGTAGATATCATCCCAGTCTTTTGTTGTCAGCTCTGCTTCAGTACTCTTTTCATCACTTATAAAAATGGCTTTACATCCCAGGTTCTTTGCCAGCCGAATATCAGTAAGCCTGTCACCTATAACGTACGATGAGCTAAGATCAATACCTCCGGCAAGATAATTAATAAGCATTTTTGTACCCGGTTTACGGGTTGGGGAATTTTGGGAAGGGACTGTTTTGTCAATAAAAATCTCGGAAAATATAACACCTTCACCTTTTAGTATTTCAAGTATCTTATTATGAACCGGCCAGAAAGTATTTTCCGGGTATGAATCTGTCCCGAGACCATCCTGATTTGTTACCATAACAAACTCAAAATCAGTCTCCTTTGCTATTTTTGATAAACAGGATATAACCCCCGGCAGAAAACTCAGCTTCTCAAAACTATCAATCTGTTCATCTGCTGGCTCGGTAATGATGGTACCATCACGGTCAATAAAGAGTACCTTCTTCATATAAATATTTTTTTTTATAATCCTTTTATTCCGTTTTACTGTGTTGATTAAAAGTCATTCAATTGTCCTTCTTTCTTTTATGATCCTGATTTTGAATGATCAAGCTTATAAAAAGCCTCAATAAGTCTGTCATTTTCGGACCTTTTGCCGATCGTTATCCTGAGACAGTCATCAACAACATTACTGCGATTTCGTGTAATTATATTACTGTTAATCAATGTATTATAAATGTAGTCGGCATTTTTAACCTTTACAAGAAGAAAATTAGCGTCAGAAGGGTATACCATTTCAACAACACTGATCTTTTTAAGAACTTCTGAAAGTTTCTCCCTTTCTCTCCTGATTCTGAGTACCTGATTTTTAATCCCCTCCATGTTATTAAGTTTATTTAATGCTGCTCTCTGATTTATGGTACTGATATTGTATGGAGGTTTCACCTTGTTGAAAAACTTAATTATCCCGGGACTTGAAAATGCCATGCCGACTCTTGCCGCAGCAAGTCCAAAGGCTTTACTAAAGGTATGCATAAGTATTAAATTAGCACACCTGTTTATCAATTTAAGAAAGGAAGGTTTTTCACTGAAATCAATATATGCTTCATCGATTACCACAATTCCGTTGAAATTGGTTATAATATATTCAACATCGTCGTAGTTCATCGTGTTCGCTGTCGGATTATTAGGTGAACATATAAAGATCAGCTTAAGATTATTGTCCGATAATAATGGTCTGGTTTTCTCAAGGTCGATCTGGAAGTTTTTATTTAAAGGTATCTTAATTGTCTCAATATCATTAACTGCTGCTGATACCTCGTACATTCCATAGGTAGGAGTGAAGGTAAGAACTTTGTCCCTGCCCGGGTTACAGAAAATCCTGAAACAAAGATCTATGATTTCGTCACTTCCGTTACCCAGGAATATCCTTTCCTGGTCAATTTCTTTTATTTTTGAAATAGCTGTTTTGAGCTCTCTCTGGTAAGGATCAGGATACCGGTTCAAATTGCCATAGGGGTTCTCGTTAGCATCAAGAAAAATGCCTGTTTTGCCGCTGAATTCATCCCTTGCACTTTTATAGGGAGTTAATTTTCTGACATTGTCCCTTACTAATTTCTCAAGATCAAACATTTTGCAGGTTTTTAAGTCTGACAGTAACCGCATTTTTATGACCTTCCAGTGATTCAGCTTCAGCCAGGAGTTCAATTGTTGGACCGAGGTTTCTTATTCCTTCTGCATTGATCTTCTGGAAAGTTATTTTTTTAATAAAACTTTCAACAGAGACACCACTGTAACTTTTTGCGAATCCATTTGTAGGAAGAGTATGATTCGTTCCTGAGGCATAGTCACCTGCACTTTCACAGCTGAATTTTCCCAGGAAAACTGAGCCTGCATTTTTTATGCTCCCTGCTACTGTATCCGGATCAGTCAGATTAATTATGAGGTGTTCAGGTGCATACAGGTTACTGAAAGATAAGCAGTCATTAATTGTCAGCAGAAATATAAGTTTACTGTTTTCCAGGGCTTTTAATGCGATATCCTTCCTTGGAAGCAAAGCCACCTGTTTTTCAACTTCTTTTTCTACCACATCCATGAATTCCTGATCATCAGTGAGCATTATAACCTGACTATCGGGGCCATGTTCTGCCTGTGCGAGCAAGTCTGCAGCAATAAAGACCGGGTCAGCCTGTCTGTCTGCGATAACCAGCACTTCACTAGGTCCTGCAGGCATATCAATAGCAACACCATCCTGCTGAACAAGTTCCTTGGCTTTTGTAACGTACTGGTTACCAGGGCCGAATATCTTGTATACTTTTGGAATAGTCTCTGTTCCGTAAGCCATTGCAGCAATGGCCTGTGCACCGCCTGTCTTGAATATTTCAGAAATACCGAGAAGCTTCGCAGTATAAAGAATCAACGGACTGACTTTTCCATCCCTGCCGGCTGGAGTACAGACAATAATTTCATCGCAGCCTGATAGTTTTGCAGGAATGCCAAGCATAAGAAGAGTTGAAAAAAGAGGAGCACTGCCTCCTGGTATATAAAGTCCGACTTTTTCAATTGCCACATTTTTTCTCCAGCATCTGACTCCTTTAAATGTTTCTATAACCGGTTCNNGATTCAGATTCCCTGATTTCATCCGATGTAATCTGCAGGTCACCTGAAGGAGCACTATCAAATTTAGCCGAGTAATAATGCAAAGCTTTATCCTTTTCTGATCTCACCCTTGCTATAATAGACCTTACTGCATTTTCAAGATCGTTAGATGCTATTGCAGGCCGCCTGCATAACTCATTCCAGTTTTCCTCTGGAGGAAGTACAATTTTTTTCATTACAGTATCATTTTCTCGATCGGAATAACAAGTATACCTTCTGCGCCGGCTGCTTTAAGCTGATCAATTCTCTCCCAGAATTCATCCTCTTTTACAACCGAATGAAGGCTGAACCAGCCTTTTTCTACAAGAGGAACTATTGTGGGGCTTTTCATACCCGGAAGTATACTGCATATCTTTGCTATTGCCGATTGGGGTGTATTGAGTAAAATATATTTGTTTTCCTTGGCATTTTTGACAGCTTTTATTCTGAAAAGCAGGCTGTTAAGAATAGCTTCTTTTTCAGGGCCAAGATTTCTGTTACCAATTATTACTGCCTGGCTTTTTAATATCGTTTCTACCTCATGCAGGCCATTTGTCAGTAGCGTACTGCCTGAACTAACAATATCACAAATTGCGTTGGCAAGTCCTATTCCAGGGGCTATTTCCACGCTGCCACTGATCTCTTCAATTTCTGCTGTGATCTTGTTTTCATCAAGAAAACGGGTAAGGATATGAGGATAGCTGGTGGCAATTTTTTTATTCATAAAATATCCCAGACCTTCATACTTCTCTTCTTTTGGAATGGCGAGGCTCAGCCTGCATTGGGCAAATCCAAGATATTCAATCAGTGTGACATCTTTATTTTTTTCCAGTACCATGTTCTCGCCAAGGATACCAATATCGGCAACCTGTTGCTCCACATATTGAGGTATATCATCATCCCTGAGAAACAGAAGTTCTATAGGAAAATTTCTCGCTGTAGTTTTCAGGACGCTGACTCCGTTTGAGAAGTTAATACCGCATTCTTCAAGCAGTTTTTTGGAATTTTCACTAAGCCGTCCGTTTTTTTGAATCGCAATTTTCAGTTTACTCATATTATCGTTTTTCAAATGTGTCTGAGCAAACCTTTGCGGAAAAGAAAAACCCGCCTGATCTGCTCAGACGGGTTTATGATATTTTTATTCATCTACATACCAATATCACCTCGCCTGAAAGCAAATATGAAAATGATGATGTGATGATAATTTATAATACATTTCTTTAAATTGTGAATGCAAAGGTACGAAAAAATTAATAAATAATACAAAATGAAGAATAAAAATGAATAGATACCATACCTTTTGCTCCCCTGCCCCCCTAAAGGGGATACGTTCTCATTTTAATACAGAAATTTATTTATTTGTACAAACGAACCTCCCTTTAGGGGGGCAGGGGAGCCGAAAGAAGATGAAACTGGTCGCCCTACTTAGATCTTCTTTATATATTCCGTTATCCAGTCACCTACTTGTGATGTGGATTTAGGATGTGTGCGGTTCAGATCTTCAGTGACGATTTCGGCTTCAATGGATTTCTCAACAGCTGTTCTTACAGTCTCTGCTTCTGTTTTCAGATTAAATGCAAGATCAAACATCATTGACACAGACAATATTGTGCCCAGAGGATTTGCAATATTTTTACCTGCAGCCTGGGGATAAGAGCCATGTATAGGTTCAAAAACTGATGTTGATAGTCCGATCGATGCTGATGGCAACAAACCCAGAGAGCCTGTAAGTACGCTCGCTTCATCTGAAAGGATATCTCCAAACATATTTTCTGTTACGATTACATCGAATCTGCCCGGATTTTGAATGAGCTGCATAGCCGCGTTGTCCACAAACATGAAATCGATTGTGAGTTCTTTATAGCCCCTGGCTACTAAGAGTGCTGTTTCGCGCCATAGCCTTGAGGTTGCCAGAACATTGGCCTTATCAACGACAGTTAACTTTTTTGATCGGGTCATTGCATATTCGCATGCAAGTTTTACAACTCTTTCAATCTCATACCGGCTGTATACGCTTGTATCATACGCAGTATTTCCGTCTTCAGATCTCCCTTGTGGTTTTCCGAAATAAATTCCACCGGTAAGTTCTCTTATCATCATTATATCGACGCCCTGAACAATCTCCCTTTTCAAAGGAGATTTGTCGATTAATGCCGGAAAGGTTGTAACAGGCCTTACGTTTGCATACAATCCAAGTTCTTTTCTCATTGCAAGGAGACCCTGTTCGGGACGAACTTTTGCAGACGGATTGTTATCATATTTGGGGTCGCCAATAGCACCAAAAAGAACGGCATCTGACGACTTGCACAGCTCTAACGTCTCAGCCGGTAAGGGGTTTCCGGTTTTATCAATCGCAATAGCTCCGACTAATCCATGAGTGAAATTAAATTTATGATTATACTTCTTCCCGACAACGATAATTACTTTTTTAGCCTGGTCTATGATCTCAGGGCCTATACCGTCGCCCGGCAATACAGCTATTTTAAAATCCATGAGCTATGTCTATTAATTTTTTGTTAGGTTGGGCGTTAAGTTCAATATTTTCGATGATATTAAGCATTCTTTCAGTTGCCTTAATTGCCGATTCAGTCTGGTCAGCATCAAAACCCCTTGTTTTAAATTCCTTTCCATTGTAGTTCCAGGTAATTACAGTTTCCACGAAAGCATCAGTTTTTCCTCCGGGGGGTATTGACACCTGGTAGTCAGTCAGTATAGGATACTGTTTCCCGAGCTTGTCATAGATAATCCTCAGTGCTTTCATAAAAGCATCATATTGTCCGTCACCAGATGATGTTTCCTGGTATAGATTCCCATCGATCTCAATCTGAACGCTGGCAAATGGTTTCAAACCATAGGAGAGGGACAGGGAATAATTTTTAATAAATATCTTATAATTTATCTGTTCACTGCCAAGTACATCTGCAATTATAAACGGCAGGTCCTCAGTAGTAACATTTTCCTTTTTGTCACCGAGTTCAATGACTCTCTGCGTCACTTTTGTGAGTGATTCAGGATTAAGAAACAATCCAAACTCTTCAAGATTCTTCCTGATAGTGGCTTTGCCTGATTGTTTCCCAAGGGCGTACTTCCTTTTTCTGCCAAATCTTTCCGGAAGAAGATTATTAAAATAGAGGTTATCTTTACTGTCTCCATCAGCATGCACTCCGGATGTTTGGGTAAAAACGTTCTCCCCTATAACAGGTTTATTTACAGGAATTCGTACCCCGCTGAAGGTCTCTACTATTTTGCTGGCTTTTGTTATTTCGAATTCATTTATTCCGGTTTCAATGTGCAGCAGATCACGAAGAACGCCAATAACACTTGAGAGAGGCGCATTTCCAGCTCTCTCCCCGAGACCGTTTATTGTGGTATGAATTCCTTTGATCCCTGCCTGAACAGCTGAAAAAACATTGCCTACTGCAAGATCATAATCATTATGAGCATGAAAATCAAAATGAAGTGACGGATATCTTTCTATGATTTTTTTGCAGAAATTGAATGTCTGTTCCGGATTCAGAATTCCAAGTGTATCTGGAAGCATGAATCTCCGGATATTTTCATCTTTTAAAGAATCAATTAAAAAGAAAACATACTCTTCCGAATGGATCATCCCGTTCGACCAGTCTTCCAGATAAAGATTTACCTCCATATCCCTTATTTCAGCTTTCCTGATGATGTCAATAACATCTTTTACATGCTTTTCCGGTGTTTTTTTCAACTGTTTTTCGAGATGCCGCAATGAACCTTTACACAGCAGATTGATAACCTTTCCGCCGGCATCATTTATCCAGTTTAAAGAAATATCACCGTCGACAAATCCCAATACTTCAATTTTCCTGTGAAGATTATTATGCCGGGCCCAGTCGGTTATTTGCCTGATAGCTTCAAATTCCCCAGTGGAAACACGGGCAGAAGCCACTTCAATCCTATCGACTTTCAGATCCTTAAGGAGTAGCTTGGCAACATGGAGTTTTTCGAGCGGTGAGTATGACACTCCCTGCGTCTGTTCTCCGTCCCTGAGGGTAGTATCCATTATTTCAACTCTCATTTTACCTGGATTTTGTTGTTTTCATAACTTGTTATTAAACCTTTTATACTCAGGAGAAAATCAATATCATCCAGCCCTTTGAGCAGGCATTCTTTCTTATAAGGGTTGATATTGAATTTTACCGAATCTCCTGTGGATAAGATGGTAAATATTTGTTTTTCAAGATCTATTTTAACTTTTGTCCCCGGATCTTTTTGAATCAGATCGAGGAGTTTCTTTAAAAGAACTTCTGAGATTACAATTGGAAGCAGTCCGTTATTAAGGGCATTGCCCATGAATATATCAGCAAAGAAGCTTGATACGACTGCCCTGAAACCATAATCAAAAATAGCCCAGACAGCATGTTCCCTGCTCGATCCGCTTCCAAAATTTTTACCTGCAACGAGGACCTTTCCGTTAAAATGAGGATCATTCAGAATAAAATCTGTATTCTTCTCCCCTGATTTTGTATATCTCCAGTCGCGGAAAAGATTATCACCGAATCCTTGTCTCGATGTGGCGCTTAAAAATCTTGCAGGGATTATCTGATCTGTATCAACATTTTCAAACGGAAGCGGAACGCACGTAGATTCAAGAATATCAAACTTAACTTTTGGCATAACATTTATATTTTAACTTTTTCTTCTTCGGTCATAAAATCCCTGGGATCTGAAATCTTTCCGGTTATTGCTGCTGCGGCAGCTGAAAGCGGACTGGCAAGTAAGGTTCTTGCCCCGGGGCCCTGTCGTCCTTCAAAATTTCTGTTGGATGTTGAAACTGCATATTTCCCAAGTGGAATCTTATCTTCATTCATTGCCAGACATGAGGAACATCCGGGTTGCCTGACCTCAAACCCGGCATTTTTATATAGTTCTGTGAGACCTTCAGCAACCATCTGATCCTCTACCTTTTTAGATCCGGGCACTATAAGGGCTGTTACATTTTCTGCCTTCCTTCTGCCTTTGATTATCTGGGCAAATGCCCTGAAATCTTCTATCCTGCCATTTGTACAACTGCCGATAAAAACATAATCGATCGGATGGCCAAGGAGCTTCATTCCAGGTTTAAACCCCATATAATCAAGTGATTTTAAAAATGAGGATGAGGCTTTGTTCCCATTATCATCCGAAAGAGGTATGGTATCATCTATTGCCATTCCCATACCCGGATTGGTGCCGTATGTTATCATGGGTTTAATTGATGCTGCGTCAAATTTCAGCTCTTTATCAAAGACAGCGTCAGTATCACTGTGCAGATTTTTCCACTTATTGACTGATGCTTCAAGGTCATCGATTCCCGGTATTGAAGGAAGCTTTTTCAGATATTCGAATGTGGTTTCGTCGGGTGCGATCAAACCGCCACGTGCACCCATTTCGATACTCATATTGCAGATTGTCATTCTTCCTTCCATACTCAGGCTTCTTATTGCACTGCCGCAATACTCAACAAAATAACCGGTTGCCCCACTGGCTGAGATCCTCGATATTATGAACATAATAATATCCTTGGATGTCACTCCTTTGTGTAGTTTACCATCGAGTGTTATCCTCATCCTTTTTGGTTTTGGCTGAAGAATGCATTGAGTCGCCAGTACCATTTCCACCTCGCTTGTACCTATACCAAATGCTATTGTTCCGAATGCGCCATGTGTAGAGGTATGGCTGTCACCGCAGACTATAGTCATTCCCGGGAGAGTATACCCCAGTTCCGGACCAATAACATGCACAATACCGTTTTTCGGGTCATTAAGCCCAAACAACTCGATACCATACTTCTGACAGTTTTCAGAGAGTCTTTCAACCTGGTTTCGCGATAATTGATCCTTTATCTGAAGGTGCTGGTTCCTGGTAGGTATATTATGGTCTGCTGTGGCAAGGGTTTTCCCGGGTCTGAAAACAGGAATACTTCTTTCTTTCAGACCATTAAAAGCCTGTGGACTAGTAACTTCATGGATATAATGCCTGTCTATGTAAAGAACATCGGGTCCATCTTCAATGGACTTCACAACATGACTGTCCCAAATTTTGTCGAAAAGTGTTTTTGAATTCATTTAATTTCTATTTGTTTTTTCCTTTTTTGCCTCTCTGCCCCCTAAAAGGGGGGACGTTCACAATTATTAAGTAAAATTTTCTTGATATTACTCAGCCAGCCCCCCTTTAGGGGGATTGGGGGGTCAATTTATTTTAGCCAGTGCGTCTATAAAAGCTTCAACTGAGGCCGTAATTATATCTGTATTAGCAGAAAACCCATAATAGATTTTTCCCTGATATTCAACCTGAATATGTACTTTCCCAAGGTCATCACTTCCTTTTGTAATAGCCTGAATGAGAAACTCTTCGAGGTGCACTGTTTTACTGATAAGTTGTCTGACAGCAGTGAATGCTGCATCTATCGGACCATTACCTGAAGCAGTTGAGAAATGCACTTCCCCGTTAATCTTAATTCCGACAGTTGCGACAGGTATTAATGACTTTCCACATGAAACCTGCAGCAGGTCAAGTTTAAGTGATTTTTCTCCCTGGAAGACTACACCTGCAAGTATCCTTATATCTTCATCATTGATCTCTTTTTTCCGGTCGGCAAGAACCAGGAATCGATGGTAGATATCATCAATTTCCTCTTTGCCAAAATTGAAACCCAGCAATTCCAGATGATGATTAAGAGCAGCTCTGCCACTGCGGGCAGTCAGGATTATTGATGATTCCCTGATTCCAACCTCAACCGGATCGATGATCTCGTAGTTTTCCCGGTTTTTAAGGACACCATCCTGGTGTATACCCGAGGAATGAGCAAAAGCGTTTCTTCCCACAATTGCTTTATTAGCCTGAACAGGCATACTCATTAATGTTGAAACGAGCCTGCTTGTGCTGTAGATCAGCTTTGAGTTGATATCAGTTCTCAGGTTAAGATCATGGTGACTCTTTATTATCATTGCGATCTCTTCCAGAGAGGTGTTCCCTGCTCTCTCACCGATGCCGTTAATTGTCACTTCAACTTGCCTGGCACCATTTAATACGCCCATCATCGTATTGGCCGTAGCCATTCCAAGATCATTATGACAATGTGTTGAAATAGTGACCTTATCAATATTAGGAACATTTTCCTTCAGATATTTTATTTTCTGACCATATTCTTCTGGCAGGCAGTAACCGGTTGTATCAGGAATATTTACAACAGTTGCTCCGGCTTTAATTACTGCTTCAATAACCTTTGCCAGGTATGCATTTTCGCTTCTTCCTGCGTCTTCAGCGTAGAATTCAACATCTTCAACGAATTTCTTTGCGTATTTAACTGCATCCGCAGCTCTTTTGATGATTTCCTCAGGAGTGGTCTTGATTTTAAATCTGATATGGAAGTCAGAAACTCCTATTCCTGTATGAATCCTTTTTCTTTTGGCATACTGAAGAGCTTCGGCTGCAACCTCAATATCCTTTTTAACCGCCCGTGTAAGTGCGCAAATCACCGGATTTGAGACAGCTTTGGATATTTCTACTACCGACTTAAAATCTCCCGGGCTTGAAATAGGGAAACCAGCTTCGATAACATCAACCCCCAATGCTTCAAGAGCATGCGCAACTTCAATTTTTTCAATTGTATTTAATTGACAACCAGGCACCTGCTCCCCATCGCGGAGTGTTGTATCGAAAATAATAACCTTATCGTCCATAATTATAATTTATTTGTAAAAGATTTCTATTTCACCGGTCTCAGTTTTCTCACTGCAGCACCTGCTCTCCACATTTCTGAATTTCCAAGTTCATTTAATTCGGCATCGAGTACTTCTTTGTAATTATCAGCCCCTGTTGATTTCAAAACTCTGACGCATTCTTCACCTGATTTGACTCTCTTATACAAATCGTTGAAAACAGGGAGTGTCGCATCTTTAAATTTTGGACGCCAGTCTAGGGCCCCACGCTGTGCTGTTGCACTGCAATTGGCATACATCCAGTCCATTCCTTTTTCATCGACCAGCCTGATCAGACTCTGAGTTAGCTCTTCAACAGTTTCATTGAATGCTTCGGACGGACTATGCCCGTTTTCCCTTAGTACCTGGTATTGTGCATCCATAATCCCGGCCAGGGCGCCCATCAAAACACCTCTTTCTCCAGTCAGATCGCT
>PMIL01000364.1 GCA_003157075.1 Bacteroidales bacterium
GCTGCTATATAAAAATCATCTTTATAATGTCAACTGGAACGGTGCCCTCATATGTCTTGATCCTTTTACAGGTAAAGAGATTTATAATGCAAAACTGGGCAAGGCCAAGAGCTTTATTGCTTCGCCTGTCGCATCTGACGGAAAGATTTATATTGTTGATGAAGAAGGTACTGTCTATATCGTTGCTGACGGAGATGAATTTAAACTTATTGCTGAAATTCCAATGAATGATATATGTATGACGGCTCCTGCACTTACAGATGGGATGATCATTTTCAGAACTCAGAAATACCTGATCGGAGTAGGTAAGAAGTAATTCTGTCTTATTCTTTTTTCAAAGATGAAATCAATGATTGTGTGGAAACTGATCGGATCGAGATAAATATGGCAGTTATCCCCGTTAACAGAATCAACAGAACCATAACTAACATAAATAGCCATGGGATGTCGGGATTTGATTTAATTGATGGCAGGGTTGCTGTTATTGCGGGTATAACCCCTGATATAACTCCTGCAAACAGGATCAGCAGTTGTTCTGAAAGAAGCATCCTCCTTATCTTTTTTATATTAAAACCTGTTGCGAGCATAAGTGCAAATTCCTGTTTTCGCTGGTTATAATTCCTGAGAAGAACAAATCCCAGCCCGGCAACCCCTGTAATCATTCCCAGTACCCCGAAAACGCCAAATACAGAAAGATAAGTATTGGTTACCTTATAAAATGAAGCAAGCCGGTCCACTGTCTTTTCACTGTTTTCACCATAATTTTCAAGTTTTTCATTCAAAGTATTCTTATACAGATCAGTCAGTGATTTATTTCCATCTATAAGAAAGACTGAACTTCCCGAGACTGAAGGATAATATTTGGTAAAATTATCCAATCCAATCAATACATTTCCTTGAAATACAGACGATTGCAATCCTGCTGCTATAATTAGGTTCAATGGCTGTCCATTCTCTGCCCTTAGAACCAAAGTATCTCCGGGTTTCAATTTGAGTCCCCACTCAAGAACCGTCTGATCCGCAATGCCGTAGATAGTGTTCCTCTTTGGAGGAAACTTTAAGTATTCCCATGGATCAGTCACGTGAGGTGATCCAAGTACCTTTGAAAAAGAAAATGATTTCTCTGAAATAAATTTTGCCGGATCAACTCCCAGAAGAGGAGGGATTGAAATATGGTTAAGGTTAAGGCAGCTTGCATCATTTCCTACTGACCTTTTCATATTTATAAAGTTCATATCCTTAAGCTGATCATNNGGAAGAGTACTTTCGCACCAAAGAAGATATCCTCCTGTACCGCCCGATCGTCTCATCTGTTTCTCATTAAAATTCATCCTGTTGGCACCTGTTATAAAAATGGCAAAAATTCCCGCTGCAATAAATAGGATTGGTGTCACAGCGCCTGACGGATTTACCGAGTAATAACTATTTGACAAATCCCGTGTACTTTTCAGGCTGCCAGTGCTTTTATTAACCCTGCTGATATAAAGTTGTCTCCAGAAAAGAATTAAAGTGATCAGTAATAGTGTTCCGGAGCTAAAAGAAAGAAGAAGTCGTGAATCATTTAATAACAAGGAAAGTACAAATAACGCAGCAGTTAGAATTCCACTTAAGATAAGTATGAAAAGATTTCCTGATTTTAGCGGCAAGCTAAAACCGTGTTTCCCTCTGGAGAACAATACTTTCATATAAAGTTTGACTTTAGCCCACATTATAATCAATATTAACAGGAAGGTAATTACGAATCCTGCAACTATTGAGGAGAGATCAAAAAACGCATTGAGAGTATCGGTCTGAACTGCGCCATTCCATACTGTATTCAGAGCCCTTGTTATGACAACATCAACCATGTAACCTGCAAAAGCTCCGGCAAGGCATCCGGTAAAACTTAATACTCCCAATTCCAGAAACAGCAGTTTGTCAATCCATCGTTTCTTGAATCCAAGGGCAAACAAAGTATTTATCTGTCCTTTTTTCGTATTAAAATATGAAGATGTCGCAAATGATAACAGGACAATTGATGCGAGAATAAGGAAAAATCCAAGACTGAGGAAGAGAGTGCCGAAATCGACCCCTTGATTTGCAGCTTTAACCGATTCTCCATAAAGATCTGTTAAACTCAATCCTGCTTTATAAGGATCAAGTAATCCGTCAAGCCTGTGTTCAATATTCTGTTCAGTCAATCCTGCCGGAAACCTGATAGCAGTTGCAGGACCAAAATTATTTCCCCATAGCCTCATTCCGGTCTCATAATTTATGAAAGCCTTCGGAGTACCTCTGTATCGTTTCCAATAATCCTCATCCTTTATACGGATCTGATTCATCTTAATAGGAACACCGGCATCCCAGTCAGAACATGATTCTTTTCCCGAAATACCCGGAAAATCAGGCATAAGAAGAGAATCAGACCAGATCTCATTCATATCCACTATCTTCTTAATTATAAAGTTGCCGTTTTTTTCAATCAGTTTATTCAGGGAATCAGGAGAATACCAGTACATCTTAATTGTATCGCCTTCATTTACAGAAAGGTCCTGCGACATCCATCTGTTTATTATTATACCCTGTCCCGCAGTAATTTCAGGATATAGGCTCGATGGCAGCGCTGAAACAAATGAATAGGGAGTCGAACGTGAGCCATTTTCAAAATGGTTGCCAAGATAGGTTAGAAGCGGGGCAGAAGAAGGAATTAACATGGCTATCTCCTTTACTATTTCTCCATCGATAAAGATCCGGTCAGATATTATTTCATAACCGCCGGTCTTCTTATCCATCCTGATTCTAAGTCCGAGATCCGAAGGAATAAGTTCCTTTCTTAATACTTCAGATAAGATTGGTAATGACTTTAAATTGTTTCTGTTAACAAGTATCCTGTTTATTTTTGACCGGATGTTTTGATCCTCTTGTAAATCACCTGGGTTCACAAAAATATTGAAAGGGGTGATCTGACTGATTGACAGAGAGAAATTGCCATTCATATCGGGTTCGAATATTGCAGCTACTGTCAGCACAACTGATCTTCCGGCATCTCCGGCAGACGCAAATGGAGCATCAGAAGGTATATCACTGATTTTTTTAAATCGAATTATGAGTTCCTCGCCGGCTTTAATGCCAAGATATTCTGCAAGCCTTTTATTTACTGCGACTTCTCCGGGCTTGATAAAAATGCTGTCGTGTCCCTGAAAAACAAAAAAGTCCCTGGTTACGCCGAAAATGTGAGTATTGAATGCTTTCTTTTGTGAGTTGAGTCCCTGACAATATCCGTTAAGTTCAATAATTCCGGTACAATTAATCCTGGAACCAGCCTTTATTCTTTTTGCCAGATCCGGATTAATAAATCTTTCTCCCGAGCTGATCAGCATTCCTGTATTTCCAAGTCGCCCGGTGGCCGATTTTTTAAGACTTTCCTTAACGGATCTTCCTGTCAGCAGTGAACCTGTGATGACAGCAGTGAGCAATGCAATGATAATAACCTGGTAAAACACAGGTTTTTTGTAGTACTTTATAGATCGGACGATTATATTGATAGGGTGCGGAGTCATCATTAAATCAGTTTACCTTCCCCCAGATGCAATACTCTCGCCATCTTATCCGCCAGATCCTTTGAATGGGTGGCAAGAATAATAGTTATTCCAAATTGTTTGTTCATTTCAAGAAGCAGGTTGCCCATGTTTTCTGCATTCCTTGCGTCCAGTGAACCTGTTGGTTCGTCTGCCAGGAGAATTGATGGGTTATTCGCCAAAGCTCTGACCAGGGCAACTCGCTGTGCTTCTCCTCCTGAGATCTGATAGGGGTATTTTCCTTTCAGATCTGCGATGCCGGTTTTCTCCATTAAGGCCTTAATATGTTGTTCTTTAACAGATAGTTCCGTTTGAGTATGTCTAGATGCCAGCAGAGGCAGAAATATATTGTCAGACACTGTCAGGTATGGCAGAAGCAGATGTTCCTGAAAAACAAAACCTATATTCATGTTCCTGTAGGCGGCAGACTCATCTTCGGAAAAGTTAGCAATTGAAGCTTCTTTGAAAAGAATCTCGCCAGTATCTGGTTTATCGAGGAGACCTATAATATTCATAAGAGTTGTTTTTCCCGAACCTGAGGGCCCCATGATAGCTATTGTATCGCCTTCATTTACATGTAGTGAGAGATTGTTCAGCACCATTCCCCGTTGAGTAAATGATTTTGATATATTTTTTATTGAGAGCATATTAAAACTAATGAACAGGTAAATATTTTTAATACCAACTACTTATCACTAAGGCTTTTTTGCCCCCCATCCTCCTAAAGGGGGGGTTGTACACGTTTGTTATGTTAATGAATTATAGACTTTTGACAGACCCAGAGACATTTTTTCGAGGGATAGTTCTGCCAGAACATTCTCTTTACCCTGAATTCCAAGCTTTAAGATTAACTCCTTATCCTGTAGTAATTTCAGAAGGCTGGCTGACAATCCTTCAACAGTATCAGGAGAATAAGTAATTCCTCCGCCGGTTATTTCAATGATTTCAGGAAACGCCCCGGTTGCAGGCTGAACAGAAGGAACCCCCGCCATATTTGATTCAAGTAAATACAATCCATAACCGTCATGCTTTCTGACAGGAACACTTAACACATCTATGTTACTGAAAAATTCCTGTTTGCTGTTGCCCTGAAATTCCGGATAAATTNNTAAACTCAGCTGAATAAAGGCATCGACAAGTTTGTCAAAGCCGTTCTGTGAATTTATCCGGCAGAAATATCCTATGGCAGGCCAGTTGCTTTTCTTTTGAATATTTATAAGTTCAGCCGAATCAAAACCGAGAGGCACCACGTTAAAATTCTCCTCTGGAATTCCGGTTTTTGAGATGAATAATTGTTTGTAGTAATTGCTGGGGGTCAAAAAGGCATCTACATATTTTGCCTCCTTAGATATCAGCTCCCAGGCTTTTGATTGAAATGGTTCTGCCATCTCATCAATCCAATCATCCTCATTAAGCAGGGAGCAGACTATCTTCACATCAAGTTTTTTCTTTAACCTGCGTGAAAGTCCGATTATCAGCGCATTTGACAGGTGGATAATATCAGGTTTGCCATCCTTTGTCAGATAGTCAACCAGTCTTTGAAGTTCTTTATCAGGAAAGGCATTTTCACCCTTTATCATGTTAAGAGTCATTTCTTCAAGTCCTTCAGTGCGGGTAGTGCCAGCACGTTTAGCAGCCATCTTAAGCATGGGAGCAGAATCAAAGATCTTATCAAGGAAGACAGGCATGTTTTTCAGAAACGGCACTTTCTCCCTGAGGTACATTGAGATGGCGCCGAAGAAGACATTTTTGTCGAGACCCGATTCCACAGTTGATTCATCAGGAGGCAGATACAAGGGGATAGCTGAAGCTTTTGTTCCTGGTACTTTCCGTATTGCCCGCAGGTAGATCATATCCCTGTAGCAATTTCCGCAGTAGAATGATCCGCCGGATCCTGTAATCAGATAAACAATTTTCATATATATAGTTTGAAATCCATTTCGTTTTTGACCCCCTTCCCAACATTCCCCCAAGGGGGAAGGAGCTGGTTTTGTATTGGCTCAGATTCAATCTTTAATCATTTGCATCCTTTCCCCCTTG
>PMIL01000357.1 GCA_003157075.1 Bacteroidales bacterium
TCTGCTTGGCGATGTTTTTGATTTCTGGTGGGAATATAAGCTTGTTGTTCCGCGCGGTTTCACCAGGTTCCTTGGAACCATTTCTGAAATAACAGATTCCGGTATTCCTGTTCATTTTTTTACAGGAAATCACGACATGTGGGTCGGTGACTATCTTTCAGAAGAATGTGGTATGACTATCCATACAGTTCCTTTGACTGTTCTGATTGATGGTAAAAAGTTCCACCTCGCACATGGTGAAGGACTGGGAACAAAAAGCCGAGGGTATAAATTACTTCTCTCGATCTTCAGAAATAAACCTCTACGGATAATGTATTCTTCACTTCACCCTTCAATTGGTGTTGGCATAGGTCACAAATGGTCTCTTAGTTCCAGGCTTGGAAAAGGTATAACAAAGGAGTTTCTCGGAGAAGAAAAAGAAGACTTGATAAGGTATGCTAAGTCAATTCTTGAGACTGACAATGTTGATTATTTCTTATTCGGTCACAGACATCTTGCAATGTCCTGGAAACTTCAATCAAATGCAGAAATTGTATTTCTGGGAGACTGGATTAAAAATGGCAGTTATGCTCAATGGGATGGTGAAAATCTGACCCTCAGAACACTCCTTTAGTCTTTCTTGTCTTCTACTTTTACACTCAGAATATAGTATGAATATAATGGGTTAATCTGTTCAAACTGATATTCCAGCTTTGTACCTGATTTTCTGGCCATATCAATCAGCCCCATATTGCCTGTGCTTTCTGATTTTATACTCTGGCCCGAAAGAGAATTTCTGAAAAGTTCTTTAAGGCCTGTTTTATCGTTTTTGTTAATAAGATCCAGTTTGTTTTTAAGATCGTCTACATTTTCATTTTTAATCAGGTTCCCTGTCGTAATGATGTATGCCTCATCTTCCAATCTAATCAAAGCCACAGGCATTCCATACTGCTTTTCAGCCATTTTACCAGGACTATACCTTGCAACATTTTCAAGGATCTCAAACAAAATACTGAACACCCTCTTCCGGATATTCATTTCAACGTCTTCTTCATTTAGTTTTGTTTCAGCCAGAGTAAGAACTTCTTTCTCCACATCTGTCGATATATGAGCCGACCAGATAAAGAAAATATTGTTTTCCGCCATAAGTCTTTCAAGCTGAGATATATCTTTCCCCTGAAAAGGCAGCTCGTTTTCAACAAAATGGACTCCGACACCTAAAGAATTAACAGTTTTGCTTAAAACAAAGTAAGCGTATTCATCATTAAATGGAACAAAATCATAATCAAGTTTATTCCCCGTTTTTTTTGCCATCTCTATCAAACCAAGTCCCGCACCGCCTTTATGATTGAATTCAGTCGTGTTAAGCATCTTTATGTATGCTTTTCTGATTTCATCAGGATGAAGATGATTGATCTCATCCAGTTTACTTTTCAGACCCGTTATACTTGTTGAAGGAAGAACGTTGCCTGTTGCCACAGTATAACCATTATCAGTTTTAGAGTAGACTACAAGAGACATATCTGCATGCAGATTCTGGTCGCTATGTCTTGAAACATTCTGAAGACTTTCAAGGACAAACATGAAAAGCCTCTTCTTCCCAATGAATCCGAATTCCGAATTTTCCATTTCCTTTTCGAGAAGAGTCAGCAATGACATGGAATTTTCATCTGTCACAACGCCTCTGTATACGAACATAAGACGATCTTTCATCATTTTATCACGTATCTTCCTGGTAAGATCCATATAAAGGAGTTAGTGGATTATTAAGATTTTAAAAATAGTACTATTTGATTATTTCTCAAATAAGTATAAAAGGAAAGGATTTGAAATTACATAGTCCCAACCGTAAGTTACGAATTCATAGATATATTTAACGGTCAACAGAAATTTTTATTTCATCAGGTTTCCGATTAACTGCCAATTATGACCTGAAAAGATTTGCGATTGTTTTAATCACTGTGATGTACGGCAGCTTTATTGTTTGAGTAGCAACAATAAAATAAACCTTGCAAAATCCAATAAAAATAGATATACTTGTTCTTATATGGGGAAAAAATATTGCCTGATCATTGTAACAAATTTTAGCTCTATCAGTATAACAGGTAGATACAGCTGGAGCTTTTACATCAAGAATTAAAAGTATTTCAGAGGGAAAGGAAAGTCTGCTGACAAAGCGTTTTGAGTAAAATACTGATTTACATTACTTTTCGATAGTTCTTACGGACTATCTGGTTGTATATTTCTTGATTTATAGGTTAATGAAGAATTAAATTATTTGAATAAATAAGAAATCATTTTATCAATCCGTTATGAATAGTAACCAAATTGTTGTGGAGAATGATCAGGAACGCGAAGTATCTGAGTTTTTAAATTATCTGATTGAAAAGGGCGGACCTGAATTTCAGGACTATGAAAAATTCACTTCAATTGTGAATAATCTTGAACCGGCTGATGTAGATAATTTCAGACAAAAAATAAAGACAATTCTGAATGAGAATACCCTTATCGGACATGGATTCGTAAAACCTTTCGGTTACCCCGGAGATTTTACACTCATCGACAAAATTTACAGATTTGATATTAATCAGGATTCCATCTATAAAAACTGGGATCTCTTTTTTCAGAATCAACCCGGTGCTTATGCTGTCAGAAACAGGAAGGATTTTTTTATTGAATATTGCAGTAAGCTCATTTCAAAAAAGGAGAATGCCAAAGTTCTCATCCTTGGTTCTGGTCCGGCATCCGACGTTTATGAATTTCTTTCTGACTTTTCAGGAGGCAATAATATAAATATTGACCTCATTGATTTTGATCAGTCTGCAATTGAATTCTCAATGAGAAAAAACGAAAAATTTAATGGCCAGATTTCTTACAACAAGATTAATGCCCTCCGCTTCAATTCTTATAAGTTATATGATCTGATTTGGAGTGCTGGTCTGTTTGACTATTTTAAAGATAAGCATTTTACCTTTCTCATACGGAAGTATATAAATTGTCTCGAAGAGGACGGAGAAATGGTAATAAGTAATTTCAGTACCAAGAATCCAACGAAAAGACTGATGGAAGTGTTGTCAGACTGGTATCTGAACCTAAGGACCGAATCAGATCTTTACAGGATAGCCTCAGATGCCAACATTAATAAAGAATTAGTAAGCGTAGACAAAGAACCTCTTGGCATTAACCTGTTTCTTAAGATCAGGAAAAAACAGCAGAATTATGATAAATAATATTTGAGACTATATTAAACCTTCTCAATGAATATTATACAGAGTGTGGGAACAAGTCTCCTGGGGCTTCCATCAACCAACCAGGAATCATTTTCCGTTAATTACTTTACCCTTTCGTTTACAGGTAATATTACAGAATATGAAAAGGGATATCAGGATGATTATTTCGTTAAATCCCTTAATCCATTCAGATTCGCCCTTGTACTTTCCATGATTTTTTACGGAGCTTTTGCGTTTCTCGATACCGTTGCTGTTCCGGATCTGAAGGGTGTATTCTGGTTTATCCGGTTCGGAATAGTATTTCCCATACTGATTGCTGTTTTTATTTTTTCATATTCAAGGGCATTCAAGAAATACTGGCAGTTTGTGATATCCTGTATCATCTTCATTACCGGATTCGGTATTATAATCATGATCATTTTCGCAGCAAAAGTCCAGAACTATTCATATTATGCAGGATTGATACTGATCCTCATCTTTGGTTATACATTTATCAGGGCACGGTTCATGTATGCTGTAATTGCAGGGTGGTCTATTGTAATATCATACGAAATTTCTGCGATATGGTTATCACATACTCCTTTCACTATCCTTGTCAATAACAACTACTTTTTTATAAGTGCAAACATTATTGGCATGTTTATCAGTTATTTTCTCGAATTATCCATGCGCAAAGAGTTTTATATGAGGATGCTGCTGGAACAGGAGAAAGAGAATGTCAAAACTGCTAACAACGCACTTGAAAAAAGAGTTGTGGTGCGAACACAGCAATTGTCTGATGCAAACGAAGATTTGAAGAAGGAGATTGAAATACGTCAGAAATTTGAGCGGGAAAGAGCCGAACTTAGCAAGCAATTATTCCAGCTTCAAAAGATGGAAACTATAGGAACGCTTGCCGGAGGCATTGCCCATGATTTTAATAATATCCTCACTCCTATCCTCGGTTATACTGACATGGCACTTGAAGAAATCACTGCAGAGAGTAATCTTAGATTTGATCTTGAACAGATAAACAATGCCGCACACCGTGGAAAGGATTTAGTTCAGCAGGTTCTTACCTTCAGCAGGGAAGTGGATTTTGCAAATAAACCCATCCAGCTACAACCAATTATCGCAGAGGCACTAAACTTAATAAAAGCTTCTTTCCCTCCCGGTGTTGTAATAAATCAACATTTCGATCAGAAGATAGGTACTGTTCTTGCCGATCCTACCCATATCCATCAGATAGTAATGAACCTGTGCACAAATGCAAATCATGCAATGATGAAGACAGGTGGTGTTCTTGACATAAAACTTGATGCAATAAAAATTGACCAGAAAGCTGCTGATAAGATCCCAAATCTGAAGAAGGGAGAATACATCCGTCTGACAATTTCCGATACAGGCCATGGAATGGATATTAAAACCAAAGAACGCATTTTCGAACCGTTCTTTACACGCAAAGAAGTCGGTTCAGGCTCAGGACTTGGACTCTCAGTGGTTCATGGTATAGTAAACAACTATGGTGGTGCGATTCTTGTCGAGAGTTCACCCGGAAAAGGAACGACTTTTATGATCTACCTCCCTAAATATGGTGCCGATCTTTTAGAATCGGATAAATCAGACAAAAAACCTCTGAAAGGTGTTGAACATATCCTGTTTGTAGATGATGAACCTGAGATTACATTCATGGGCAAAAAGATGCTTGAAAACCTGGGTTACAAAGTTTCAATTGCAAGCGACAGCACCTCTGCTCTGGAGGAATTCGGGAACAATCCCGGGAAGTTTTCACTTTTAGTGACTGATCAGAATATGCCCAACATGAGAGGAACAGATATTGCCCTAAAAATGAGAGAGATACAGCCAGATTTGAAAGTAATAATTATTACTGGTTATTCTGAACATTTATCAGAAGAAATGCTCTTTCAAAACGGAATTTCTGAAGTCATTCTGAAACCAATGATTCTTGATGATTTCAGCAAGATAATAAGACGAGTACTCGATAACTGCAATTTTATAACAACCTAAGTCATGGCAAAGATCCTGGTTATAGATGACGAGCCTTCAATTCTGTTGATGATAAAAAAAATGCTTGAAAAAGCCGGCCATGACGTTGATATGGCATTAAACGGGAAGGAAGGGATGCAAATATTTGAAAATAATAAAGCTGATCTTCTGATAACCGATATAATAATGCCTGAAAAAGAAGGACTTGAAACAATAGTCGAGATGCGAAAGAAATATCCTGATCTTAAAATTATTGCTATTTCGGGGGGAGGAAGGATAAGCGCTGACGGATATCTTCCGGGGGCAAAACTTCTGGGAGCAAATATGGTTTTTCAGAAACCGCTCATACAGAAGGAATTTCTTGAAGCAGTCTCATTCCTTTTAAAGGACCTGAATATCAAAAAACCTCCGATGCAAATCTGAACTACCATGTCATGCTTCCCTGTCAAGATTCCGATAATTTAAGTGTCATGCTTCGACTTCGCTCAGCCTGACCGGGATCAATCGTGAAGACTTTCATTTAAATAGTAAAACTGATTGGCCTGAAAGACCATTAATAGATTTGCTGTTGATAAAACTGGAGTTTGAAGTAGCTGTTAAGTGTGCACATTCGTTTGCTGAAATCTGCAAAATCTTTCTGTTCAGATGGTGTCCAGCATTTCTCGGCATGAGCTTCCATGCGGCCCTTTATCTGGGGATAGATTTTATCTGTGGTAATGGATTCTGTCCATAACGGACATTCGCTGCCAAGTACCATTTTTGATTCCTCTTTAGAAAGTCCTTTTGGAACAGGATTGAAATTATATACTTTTTCAATCGATAGCACTTGCATCCATTTGGGTTTGCTTATAGCATCAACTATATTCTCGGGATAATCCAAGTAACACACTCCGTTATCCGAGTTATAAACTACATGGCCCTTTTTGATCGAATTATACGCTTCTGCATCCAAACGCCAGGATTGAATGATCTGTCCTTCAGCAAGTATCCCATCCAGGTTTTCGGCCCATGATATGGTTTTTACTCCTTTGGAATGGATGAATTCTGATATTTCAACCAACATTTTATTTTGAAGGTCGTTCTCATTGCTCACGCCCAACTCTTTCATTTTGGCATTGCACAAATCACATTTATTCCACAAGTCCTTTTGCCGTTCGTCTCCGCCAATATGAATATATCGGGGTTTGAAAATTTCGATCATTTCTCCGAAAATATCTTTAATTACCTTGAGACTCTCTGGATTACCAGCACAAAAAGCAGACGATTTGGGATCGTGCGGACACCGGAGCCGGGGAAAAGCCTCAAGAACAGCAAATGAATGGCCGGGAATGTCGAATTCAGGAATAATCTCGATATTGCGGTCGGTAGCGTAGGCTATTACTTCATGAATTTCGTCAATTGAATAGAAACCATTGGTTTCAGGTGCATTATCAACGTTCACGAATGAACTGATCAGGTTCAATTCCGGATATTTTAAGCTCTGTATGCGCCATCCTTGATCGTCGGACAAATGCCAGTGAAAAACGTTCAACTTCATACTCAACATGTAGTCCAGGACATGCTTAACTGTAGCTAATGGCTGAAAATGGCGACTTGCATCGAGCATAAAACCCCTCATCGGAAAAACCGGCTCATCTTCAATCTTAAGGAATGGAAGATGAAACTCTTTTCCATTCCACGACTGGACGAGGATTTGTTTAAGGGTTTGGATTCCATACAATACTCCAGCGTGGGTCGATGCTTCAAGCTCCACACCATTCGGACCAATTGTCAGGCGGTAAGCCTCATCATTCATCTTTATGCTTAATTTCTTGATTTTTATCTCGCTCATTTTATCTGATGAGTTGATACAGTTATAATCAAGCCCCTCAAAATATACCGAATTTAAATACCTGGCATAGTCATATTTAAATTCCGAGTTTTCGACCCTGAATACTCGTTTCACAGTTAAAATTCCTTCTCTGATTTGCAGCGACTTTGGTTTTGGTACGAGGTCAACACTATCAATACCGTTAGCCATCTGACAAGCCATCAGAAGGATTACCAAAAGACAACTCATCTGAATTCTCCCTTTCATCCGAAGATAATTTTTTTCTAAATTGTCTGAGGGAACTTGCATGAGGTGATTTTCATGCTTATTCGTGTTTCGGGAAATACATACTCGTTTCATTTCTTTGGTTTTTGAATATTAATTTGCTGTTCGTTCTGGGGAAAATTACACTCCCGAACACGAGAGGAACACGCCATCAACTGAGATGGTGATGCCTGTAACAAATTCAAAGGTAACATAATCAATCAGCAAAAACATTCAACCAATTAATTAATTGGATTTGCAGAGAAAAGTTGCTTTTCACTTTGTAAGTACCCTACTGGGCCCGTCAGAACGAGTCTTGGTGAGCGAAGTCGAACCAAGACAAGCTCAACCTGCCCAACCCTCCCTATCCAGATTCCTGTAGTTTATTGCTTCTGAGATATGTTCAGCTGTGATATTCTCAGAATCGCCAAGATCTGCTATTATTCTGGCAACTTTCAAGATAATGAAGGTAAATTTGAAATGTTAAAATGACAGCTGTAAAAAAAAATAACCTCTTTTAGAATAAAGCAGCCTGAGAACTTCTTATCTTTCAGTAACTGCCGGAAGACAAATTTTAAAACTGAAATAAATAAACCATATTTCCCTGAAGTAATCATGAAAGACATTTTATTCTACAAGATCAGCCTGATAGCCATAGGACTCCTTTCCTTTAATACATTTCACTTATCTGCTCAGCCCTCAAATGAAATTTTTATCCGCAAAGACATAGTATACGGACACGCCGGTGGTACGGAACTGAAGTTAGACCTGGCTGAACCCACGGGACATGCAGGGCCTTTCCCCTTAATCATATTTTTTCACGGTGGAGGCTGGCAGGCGGGAGATAAGTCACACGGACATCACTGGATAAGCATGTTTGCTGATTCGGGATTTGTTGGCGCGACTGTGGGATACCGCTTTGCACCCGAATTCAAATGGCCATCCCAGGTACAGGATGCAAAGGCTGCTATAAAATTCCTGCGGTCAAATGCATCATTATTTAACATCGATCCTGGCAGGATAGCTGTAATGGGGGAATCGGCAGGCGGGTATCTCGCGCTGATGGCTGGTGTAACTGATCAGGCTGACAGCCTTGAGGGAGACAGCGGTTCTGCACAGGTTTCAAGCAGGGTTCAGGCTGTAGTAAGCTATTTCAGCGTTTCGGACTTCAGCCTGCCTGCCGAGAAATTAAGTCCTGAAGTTGAAGCAGGTGTCATGCAGTATTACAAAAAACCTCTGGATCAGGTACTGGCAGAGTTTTTCGGCACAAGGAATCCGGATGAATCACTTCTCAAAAAAATGTCAGTCATTACTTATGTGGATAAAAGTGATCCGCCAGTGCAGATTTTTCAGGGTGACGCCGATCCATTTGTTTCAGTTATTCAGGCACAGAGGCTTGACAGTGCGCTTGAAAAAGCGAATGTTTTCCACGAACTTGTCATTGTTAAAGGAGGAGGGCATGGCTGGACAGGAGAACTTCAGGATCAGACCAACAAAAAGATGTTCAGGTTTCTCAGGCAGCAGCTTTTACCATTAAAATGAGTTTCTTCCTCACCACCTGATCTGTCAGTATCCTTAAATTATGCGATTCTTGCTTTGAAGAGAACCTCATCAACCTGCCCAGCCCTCCCTGTCGAGATTCCTGTAATTAATGGCTTCTGAGATATGTTCAGCTGTAATATTCTCAGAATCATCAAGATCTGCGATGGTCCTTGCAACCTTCAGTATCCTGTCATAAGCCCTCGCTGATAATCCTCTTATATCCATAGCAGTCTTTAGTAATTTCCCACCTGATTCATCGAGCTGACAATATCTCCGCTGCATTGATGACGACATCTGTGAATTTGAGTAAACACCTTTCACTGCTTCAAATCTTTTTGCCTGGATTGATCTTGCTCTTATAACTCTCTCCCGCACAACAGAAGAACGTTCTACTTTTCCTGAATCGGAGAGCTTATCATAGTTGACTGGAACAACCTCTATGTGAATATCGATTCTGTCGAGTAATGGTCCTGATATCCTGTTGAGATATTTCTGTACCATTCCAGGGGAACACATGCATTCCTTTTCCGGATGATTATGAAATCCGCAGGGACATGGATTCATGCTTGCCACTAACATGAAACTTGCTGGGTAATCCACCGTGGATTTAGCCCTTGAGATTGTAATTACCCGGTCCTCAAGAGGCTGCCTCATGACCTCGAGGACTGTCCTTTTGAATTCCGGAAGTTCATCAAGAAATAATACTCCATTATGTCCCAAAGAAATCTCCCCGGGCTGAGGAAAGGTGCCACCACCAACTAAGGCGACGTCTGAAATTGTATGGTGGGGACTTCTGAATGGCCTTTTAGTCATAAGCGCAGTATGGTCGTCAATCTTGCCGGCTACTGAATGAATCTTTGTTGTTTCAAGAGCTTCTTCGAGTGTAAGAGGCGGAATTATAGTCGGTAATCTCTTGGCTAACATTGTTTTACCTGCCCCTGGAGGGCCAATCATAATAATGTTATGTCCCCCAGCAGCTGCAACTTCGAGAGCCCGTTTTACATTCTCCTGTCCTCTGACATCTGAAAAATCAACATCGTATTTGTTTGCCTCGCTTGCAAAAATCTCATGAAGATCAACCCTGACTGGCATGAACTTTCTGCTGCCATTGAAGAATTCAACAACATCACCGAGGTTTTCCATTCCATAGACCTCCAATCCACTCACTACAGCTGCCTCCCTGGCATTCTTAACAGGCACAATAAGTCCTTTAAATCCTTCTTCCCTGGCTCTGAGTGCAATAGGAAGAACTCCCTTGACCGGCTGAAGAGTACCATCAAGAGATAATTCTCCCATCAAAACGAATGTTTCGATATCCTGTTTCGAAACCTTTTCATCGGCAGCAAGGATCCCAAGTGCCAGAGGAAGATCATAAGCCGATCCTTCTTTCCTGATATCTGCCGGCGCCATATTTATTACTATCTGCTTCCCCGGCCAGTGATGATTCAGCGCAGAAAGGGCAGACGCAATTCTGTGCTGACTCTCCTTGACAGCACTATCGGGCAACCCGACAAGAAAAAATTGTACGCCTCGCGACTCATTAACTTCGATAGTTACGGTCACTGCATCAATACCAGTTACTGCACTGGCAAAGGTTCTGACTAACATAATCTTTAGTTTACTAGCACATTAGGAAACCACTATCAAATATAAAAAGGAAAAAGTTAAAAGACAAATTTGAAATTACTAAATTTGAAGAGTTATTTGG
>PMIL01000225.1:0-1560 GCA_003157075.1 Bacteroidales bacterium
GTGCTTGCGAAACAATATTCAGCAGAAAACTCACTCTTTTTTGCGAACTGTGGCGGCTATCACGGAGAAGCCTGTTCAATATTTGCAGGGCCCTATACCGTTACTCATCACAAATCAACTTTACTTATCGCCGGAATCTTTTCGTTTATGAATGCGGGAAGCGGATCAAACCAGAGTAATCATATGTATAAGCTAGGCCCCATTCATCAGGGGATAATGGAAAGGGGTTCCAAGACCACCAGCGATTCATATCTTTTGTGGCCTGCCCGTATCGGTCCATATACACTTATTATGGGGCGGCACTATAAAAATATGGATACATCTTCTCTGCCTTTTTCATATCTTATCGAAAGTAATGATGAAAGTATCCTGGTACCCGGCATTAATCTGAGAAGCGTTGGGACAATCAGAGATGCCCAGAAATGGCCTGTCCGTGATGTGAGGAAAGATCCTTTCAAAATCGATCAGGTCAACTTTAATCTTCTAAGCCCTTATACTATCCGGAAAATGTTCGAAGGAAGGGACCTTTTAAAAAGGCTGAAATCATCATCTCCTCCGGGGACCCTCACATATTATTACGATAACATGAAGATCACGGGATCTTCCCTTGAGAGGGGTATTGAACTTTATCAGACAGGCATTAATAAGTTCCTTGGGAACTCATTGATAAAACGGCTTGAAAAATGTGATTTCAGATCCAACGAAGAACTGCAGATAAGGCTTTTACCCGACCGGTCACACGGTGGAGGGGAATGGGTTGATCTGGCCGGATTAATAGCACCAAAGACAGATGTTGAAAAGCTTTTAGACGACGTTGAGTCAGGAATGATCTCTTCTGTAGATGTTCTTGCTAAACGTTTTGTAATACTTCATGAATCATACTATAAATGGGAATGGACATGGGCTTGTGAACGCATTGAGGAAGAGGTTGGAATAGCAGTAAATATGTTAAAGGCGGGGGATATTATTGCAATTGTAAAAAGATGGGAAAAAAGCGTAATAGATCTTGATAACCAACTATATGAGGACGCAAGGAAAGAATTCAACCTGTCATCGATGACCGGTTTCGGTATCGATGGAGGACCAGCTGTTAAAAAGCTCGACTTTGAAAATGTCAGGGGTGAGTTTGAGTCAAATAGCGTAGTAGCCGCAATACAGGACCATATAAAGCAAAAGACTTCTCTTGGAGACGAGCTAATTGAAAGAATGAAGAGGATAATTTAATCTACGTCCTTACCTGCCGGTATACATAAGATCGTAATATTTACTATAGTCTCCTGATAATACCCGATCAAGCCATTTTGTATTCGTCAGGTACCAGTCCACGGTTTTCTCGAGACCATCAGCAAAGTCCGGTATAGGAGACCATCCAAGTTCATTCTGCAGTTTTGATGAGTCAATAGCATATCTAAGATCATGTCCCGGTCTGTCTTTCACGTAAGTGATTAGTTTTTCAGATGTTCCGGCAGGACGATCAAGTTTTTTATCCAGTATTTTGCAGAGGAGCAGGATAAGATCAAGATTTTTCCATTCATTATTTCCTCCTATATTATAAGTATC
>PMIL01000225.1:1569-22866 GCA_003157075.1 Bacteroidales bacterium
CCATAATTATTGGAACAATTAGATATTACAACTGGCAGTCCGAAAGTATGGTTATAAGCTCTAACCAGATGGTCGGAACTTGCTTTTGAAGCTGAATACGGGCTTTTCGGATCGTATGATGTGCTTTCCGTGAACAGGCCTTCCTTTCCCAATGAACCATAAACCTCATCGGTGGAAATATGATAGAAGAGCTTTCCTTCAAATGCATTCTTCCAGATGTTAAGTGCTGCATTGAGCAGATTAACTGTTCCTACTATATTGGTAAGTACAAATTCATCCGGGCTGCTTATTGAACGGTCGACATGTGATTCAGCGGCCAGATGGATTACGGCTTCAAAGTTATACTTATTGAAAAGGTCCAGGACAGATTGTTTTTCAACTATATCAATTTTTTCAAACTTATAGTTCTTAGCTTTTTCAATATCGGTAATGTTTTCAAGATTGCCTGCATAGGTTAACTTATCAGCATTAATTATGAGGTATTCAGGATATTTGTTAACGAATCTTCTGACGACGTGTGAACCGATAAAGCCCGCACCACCTGTAATTAGAATAGTTTTTTTCATAGCTGTTGTTTTTTTTGCCTGATAAATTTTTCCCAATCCCAGGCTGTCTTCATTGCTTCATCAAGTGAACTTAATGTTTTCCAGCCCAGTTCTTTATTCGCGAAAGATGGATCAGCCCATATTTTTTCAATATCGCCGGCTCTTCTTCCAACCACTTTGTATTTCAGTTTTTTCCCTGAGACATGCTCAAATGATTTTATAGCCTCAAATACGGA
This sequence comes from Bacteroidales bacterium, assembly GCA_003157075.1. Classification (GTDB taxonomy): domain Bacteria; phylum Bacteroidota; class Bacteroidia; order Bacteroidales; family VadinHA17; genus LD21. Next base: position 2,351 of record PMIL01000225.1, read on the forward strand.
AACGCCCCTCCCGGTGCCAAGGTTAAAGACTTCATAATTTGCCTTATTTCTTCCTGCTGTGAGCCTCTCAATGGCAACGACATGTGCTTTTGCCAGGTCCACTACATGAAGATAATCCCTGATACACGAACCGTCGGGAGTATTATAATCATTTCCGAATACTTTGAGTTCATCTCTTAAGCCATAGCCTGTTTGTGTCAGATAGGGAACAAGATTTTCGGGAATGCCCCTCGGCAATTCTCCAATAAGAGCCGAAGGGTGTGCCCCGATAGGATTAAAGTATCTTAAAGAAATAGCTTTAACGTTTATATCTGATATTGTTGTGTCCTTTATTATTGTTTCACCTATCTGTTTTGTATTTCCGTACGGGGAAGTAGCTGGCTGCAGGGGAGTATCTTCAGTAACAGGGAGTTTTTCAGGCTGACCATATACTGTACAGGAGGATGAGAATACCAGGTTGCTGATGGCAAAATGTTTCATCACCTCCAGCAGATTAATCAACGACAAAAGGTTATTCCTGTAATAATCAAGTGGTTTAATGACTGATTCACCCACAGCTTTAAAGGCTGCAAAGTGAATAACAGCTGAGATATCTTTGTTTTGCCCGATAAATCTCTTAAGATTCTCCTTGTCGCATAGGTCCAATACCTCCAGATGAGGCCTTACACCGGTTATTTTAAATATATTATTGATTACATCTGCATCCGAATTGTACAGGTTGTCAATTATTATAGCTTCGAATCCAGCTTCAATTAATTCAACAGTTGTATGCGAACCGATATATCCTGTTCCACCGGTTATCAGGATTTTCTTTTTCATTTAAAGACTCCAGTAGGTATGGTTTTTTATTTTTCCGCGAAGCACACCTTTTACGTCAACAATAATTCCGTCATTGTTCAGCAGAGGAGCAAAATAAGATTCATCCAGCTTAACATATTCCTTATGGCTCACCGCCAGAATTATTGCATCGTATTTACCGGTTGGGTTAGCCTGCAGTTCAATCTGATATTCTTCCTGAACCTCATGTTTCCCGGCTCCCGGATCGATAATATCTACGCAAATTCCGAAATCATTAAGTTCCTTTACAATATCCAGAACCTTTGAATTACGGATATCGGTGACATCCTCCTTGAAGGTGATTCCCATCATCAGTACACGGCACCCTTTCAGGTTTTTACCGGCAGCTATTATCTTTTTGACAGTCTGTTTTCCTATATATCCTCCCATGCTGTCATTGACGAACCGTCCCGAGTCAATCATCTGAGGGTGATATCCGAGAGCCTTTGCCTTGAATGAAAGATAATAAGGATCGACGCCGATACAATGTCCGCCAACAAGGCCGGGATAAAATTTCAGGAAGTTCCATTTTGTACCGGCAGCTTCCAGCACTTCAAATGTATTGACTCCCATCCTGTTAAAAATGATTGAAAGTTCGTTCATGAACGCGATATTTATATCACGTTGCGTATTTTCAATAATCTTTGCCGATTCAGCAACTTTAATTGAGCTTGCCCTGTGAACACCGGCTTTTATGATAAGCTCATAGATTTTTGCAATGTTTTCAGCTGATTCAGCATCACAGCCACTTGTTACTTTTACTATTTTGGTAAGTGTGTGGTTTGTGTCGCCCGGATTTATTCGTTCGGGGGAGAAACCAACTTTAAAATCAGTTCCGCATTTTAATTCAGAATACCTTTCAAGCACGGGTATACAATCTTCTTCTGTGCATCCGGGATATACAGTTGACTCATATACTACATAATCTCCTTTTTTTAAGATTTTACCAACTGTTTCAGATGCTTTGAGAACGGGTCCAAGATCGGGAAGGTTATTTTTAGTGGTAGGGGTTGGCACTGCAATAATGTGAAATGAAGCAGTTTTTAACACTGAAGGATCGCATGTAATGACGATATCAGTATTCTTAAAAGCTTCAGATGTAAGTTCGTTACTGGGATCGATTCCCTTTTTCATCAGGTCAACCCTTTCAGGCTTTATGTCGAAACCGACTACTTGGATCTGTTTTGCAAACTCAAGAGCGATTGGCAGGCCTACATATCCAAGGCCGATGACTGAAAGTTTAGTCTCCTTATTAACAAGTTTACTGTACATAGGTTATATTGTTTTTAAAATTGGATGATAATCTCCTTTGAGTCCTCTAGGCTTAGAATTCCTTATTGTATATGCTGTCTCTACTGACTGTCGTGCTTCTTTAAGACCAAAGCCTCTTCCTGCAAGTATTTCCTGGTATGTCATTGTATGTAGGTCAGCAAATCCTTCGCTGAATTCTATTTCCTCTCCATCTACCGTTATAGATCTGAATGTTCTCTTTCCGGTTGCTTTTACAGAATCAGGGATGTCATCATAATCTACGCTAAGAAACCATCTTACCCTGGCATTTTCGAGTTCGAGGTAACCGGCAGCTTTAAGAGGTTCAGAAATATGTACGATGTTATTCCGGGAATTACCGAAAATCCAGCTGAGCATATCGAAAAAATGGATCCCGATATTTGTTGCCACACCACCGGATTTTTGTATATCTCCCTTCCATGAAATAGAATACCAGTTCCCTCTGCTGGTTATATATGTCATATCAACGTCATAGATCTTCCCTTTTGGCCCCTCATTGATTTTCCTGTGAAGTTCGAGTATTTTCGGATGAAGACGGAGTTGAAGTACTGTATAGATTTTACGGCCAGTTTCATTTTCAATTTCCTGCAATGCATCAATATTCCAGGGATTCAGCACAATTGGTTTTTCACATATGGCTTCAGCCTGATGCCGCAGCGCAAACCTGATATGGGAATCATGGAGATAATTCGGAGAGCAGATACTCACATAATCGATTTTAGTACCTGTTCGTTTGAGCTTATCGAAATGTCTGTCAAACCTCTCAAACTCTACAAAAAAATCACTCTCAGGGAAATAATTGTCGATCCGTCCGACACTATCGAATTTGTCAAGACTGGCCAGTAAGTTGTTCCCTGTCTCTTTTATGGCATGCAGATGCCTGACTGCGATGTAACCAGCCACACCTATGATCCCGAAGTTTTTTGGAAAATCCGCCATATAAAAATCTGTTATAGCTGCATAAAAATACTAAAATATTTTANNCCATCTTCGAACTTGTATCTCTCACCACTCTCAGGGCAGGATGCATTACCGGCATTGTCAAAAATCAGTTTATGACCATATTCACTCATCCAACCAGTCTGCCTGGCTGGATTTCCAACAACCAGAGCATATGGTTTAACATCTTTCGTTACTACAGCACCTGCCCCGATAAATGAATAGGCACCTATTTTATTTCCGCAAATAATTGTAGAATTGGCTCCAATAGAAGCTCCTTTTTCCACAATAGTTGAAGAGTAGCTGTCTTTTCGAATAATTGAACTCCGTGGATTTATCACATTGGTGAATACCATTGATGGACCAAGGAATACATCATCTTCACAGATAACACCTGTATAGAGAGAAACATTGTTCTGAACTTTTACATTTTTCCCAAGTTTTACACCCGGAGAGACAACGACATTCTGACCAATATTACAGTTTTCACCAATTTCAGCACCTGTCATAATATGACTGAAATGCCATATTTTTGTGCCTTTACCAATCGTGCAGCCTTTATCAATCACAGCTGTTTCATGGGCAATATATTCCTTCTCCATTATCACTATTTATTGAAGAACTCTAAAATACTATTTGTGATATAATCAAGTTGTTCTTTGTCCATTTCGGGATGCATAGGTAATGAAAGGACTTCATTACATAGGGATGTTGTAACAGGGAAATCATTTCCGGAATACCCCAGGAAACTGTATGCATTCTGAAGATGAAGCGGGCCGGGGTAATAAACCATTGACGGGATGTTTTTTGTTTCAAGAAATTTCTTCAGTGCATCTCTTTTCCCATCCTTTACCTTAATTGTATACTGATGAAAGATATGAGAAGAATACTTAACTCTTTCTGGTACAGATATTGAACTGCAATATGCAAACGCTTTATTGTAATGATCAGCGGCCTCTCTCCTTGCCTCATTAAATTCATTCAGATACTTTAGCTTTACTCTCAGGATTGCAGCCTGCAGAGTGTCTAATCTTGAATTAACACCGATATCATCATAATGATACCTTAATTTCATACCATGGTTTGCTATGCTTCTGAGCTTATTGGCCCAACTCTCGTCGTTGGTATAAAGAGCTCCTCCATCACCATAGCATCCCAGGTTCTTGGATGGGAAAAATGATGTCGTCCCTATATGCCCGATGGTTCCTGCTTTTTTTACAATTCCGTTTTTAAAAATATAATCAGCTCCGGTTGCCTGTGCAGCATCTTCTACAACAAAAAGGTCATGTTTTTTCGCAAGCTCCATAATTCCTTCCATGTCAGCACACTGACCGAATAAATGAACCGGAACTATCGCTTTTGTTTTTAAAGTGATTGCTCTTTTTATAGCTTCCACTGAGATATTAAAACTTCCGGGATCGGGATCAACAATCACAGGTTTAAGTCCAAGAAGAGCAACAACTTCAATTGTAGCAATAAAAGTGAAATCCGTAGTAATTACCTCATCCCCCGGTTTCAGATCAAGTACTCTTAAAGCCAGCTGAAGTGCATCCGTTCCGTTTGCACAGGAAACTACATTTTTTACACCCATAAATTCCTGGAGCTCCTGTTCAAATAACTTTACATCAGGACCTTTAATAAAGGCTGTTGAGACCAAAACTGATTTTATTGCATTGTCTATTTCAGGGCCGAACTTTTCGTATTGTGCTTTCAGGTCGACCATTTGTATCTCTCTCATACCTGGCAGAATTTGGAAATACGAAGATAATATTATTTTATAAACTTGCCCACCATCCTTGCATATTGGAGCTCTCTGCTAATGTTATTCCCCTCCGACTTACCGAAAGGGTTGCTCATAGTGTCACTTTGATAGAATTAACCCTATTGTAACAAAATTATTCCACGTTAAGGGGCTATCTTTAAAAGAAGAAACCTCTTGAAGTAAATTTTCCTATTTGAAAAATTAAAAAAGATGTCTGCAGATTCATGGTAAAAGATTAATTATTTATGATTAAATTTGTACCTATTAAAAGAAGAATTAGCAGTGGATGCAACAGCTATTATAAGAGAATTATTATTTGGGCACGATTGTGTCATTTTACCTGGTTTTGGAGGGTTTATCGGGAACTATTCACCAGCAAGAATTGACAAAGAGACAGGAACTTTTTATCCTCCCGTAAAACAGATTTCTTTTAACAGGAACCTCAATCACAATGATGGCCTGCTGATAGGAAAGATTTCTGTCTCAACGGGCATAAATTATGGTGACGCCAGAAGTTTAGTCGAAGATTTTGTCGCAGGTGTCAGAAAACAACTTGAGAGGGGAGATAAGGTGGTTTTTGCTAATATTGGCAGTTTTATTAATAATCAGGAAGGCAATGTTCAGTTTGAGCCAGACAGGAGTGCAAATTATCACCTTGATTCTTATGGACTTGAACCTTTTAAATGTCTGCCTCTTGAGGGATATGATGTAAGAAAACGAATTTCACGGCATATTGAAAGGGATCCGGTAAAACAGGCACTGGTAAGAAAGATAATATGGAGAGCAGCAGTAATCATTCCCCTTTTAGCGCTTATTGTAACTATTCCTCTGAAAACAGATCTCTTTAAAGGAAAGGTTGAATCCACAACAATGAACCCGCTTGTTACAGCTGAATTTGAGAATAATAAAAAAGCCCTGGAAGAGAACAATATACCTGAACCTGCTAAGGTTAAGGAAAATCCCGCCCCGGCTCCTGAAAAAACTGCTGAAGCGGTGACGGTGACTTCTGTTTCAGTAACTTCAGAATCAAATGATTATGTTGTGATAACAGGAAGTTTTAAATCGAAACGAAATGCTGATACACAGGCAAATAGGTTAATTGAAGAAGGATTTTCCCCTGAAATTGTTACAACCGCTAATGGTTTTTACAGAGTCTGTGCCTTAGCCTGCAATGATATGAAGACAGCTGTTGTAAAAAAAGACAGTATCGTTAAAAAATTCCCCGGCAGCTGGGTTTCGAAGAAGATATAATCGAAATGATATATTACAATTAAGCCTTTTCGAGAGAGAAGGCTTTTTTTATATTTAATTTTAAAAATATTTAAAATGCAAATTCGGGGATGTTGAAAAAGTCGAAATCCATTAACCACAAAGGTCACAAAGAACTGAATCATATTACTTTAGCCTTTGTGCGCTTTGTGCCTTCTTAGAGTCCTTTGTTGTTAAAAAGGACTTTTTCAACAGCCCCAAAGTTATAATTACTACTTTATCATACTCCCATTACTAACTTTATCTGAAGGGCTAACCATTACAAGTTTACCGTTTTTATCTTCAGCCATGAGGATCATGCCCTTTGACTCAATACCTTTTATTTTTCTGGGTTCAAGATTCGCAATTATTGAAATCTGTTTACCTATGATGGCATCCGGATCATAGTACTCAGCAATGCCTGATACAATGATCCTGATGTCAATCCCGGTATCAATTTTGAGTTTGAGCAATTTATTGGTTTTAGGAATCTTTTCAGCTTCAAGGATAGTTGCTGTCCGGATATCTATTTTACTAAAATCATCAAAAGTCACTGTGTCTTTTCCGGGAGTGGTTTTAGAGACGGATTCCTCGTTGGCTTTTTTTGTTGCAAGAAGCTTATCGATCTGCCGGGTGATTTCTTCATCTTCAATTTTTTCAAACAGCAGCTCAGGTTTATTAATCATATGTCCGGGCGCAAGAAGATCAGGGTTCCCGGCAAGATCCCATTTTAATTCACCTAAATTAATAAGTCTGCGCAATTTTTCCATTGAGAACGGAAGAAACGGTTCACATATAATTGTCAGATTTGCAGTAATCTGCAACGCAATGTTCAAAATTGTTTTTACCCGTTCCGGATCCGTTTTTATAACCTTCCAGGGCTCAGCATCCGCCAGATATTTATTTCCAAGCCTTGCGAGGTTCATAGCTTCTTTAAGAGCTTCGCGGAATTTGTATGTTTCAAGACACGTTTCCACATTTTCTTTAAACCGTGAAATCTCTTTTAATACTGCATCATCATCCGGATTTGTTTTTCCCCGTTTTGGTACTTCTCCGTTATAATAATTAGTAGTCAGAACAAGAGTACGATTTACGAAGTTTCCCAGAATTGCAACAAGTTCATTGTTGTTCCGAGCCTGAAAATCTTTCCAGGTGAAATCATTATCCTTTGTCTCCGGTGCATTCGCGCAGAGCGAATATCTGAGCACATCCTGTTTGCCCGGAAAGTCCTTAAGATATTCATGAAGCCACACTGCCCAGTTTCGTGAAGTTGATATTTTATCGTTTTCAAGATTAAGAAATTCGTTAGCCGGGACATTTTCAGGCAGGATATAGCTCCCTTCGGCTTTTAGCATAGCCGGGAATACAATACAATGAAATACAATATTATCCTTTCCTATAAAATGTACCATTTTTGTCTCTTTATCCTTCCAGTATTTTTCCCAATCAGGGGTGAGTTCTTTTGTGGCAGAAATATAACCGATAGGTGCGTCGAACCAGACATAGAGGACTTTTCCTTTTGCCCCCTCAACAGGTACAGGAACGCCCCAGTCAAGGTCACGGCTGACGGCTCTTGGCTGCAATCCCTGGTCGAGCCATGATTTACACTGGCCATACACATTTACTTTCCACTCTTTATGATCTTCAAGGATCCATTTCTTAAGCCATGGTTCATATTTATCCAAAGGGAGGTACCAGTGAAGGGTTTCCCGGAGTACAGGTTTGCTTCCGCTTATTGTCGAATGAGGATTTATCAGGTCGTTGGCACTTAAAGAAGTTCCGCATTTTTCGCACTGGTCCCCATATGCATTCTCATTTCCGCAATGAGGACATGTACCCATTATATACCTGTCAGCCAGAAAACAACCAGCCTCTTCATCATAATATTGTTCAGAGGTTTTTTCAGTGAATTCACCTTTATCATAGAGTGTTCTGAAAAACTCGGACGCAGTATCGTAATGTACTTTATTTGATGTGCGTGAATAAATATCAAAATCGATTCCAAAATCTTCGAATGCTTTTTTATTCATGTAATGATATCTGTCAACAATCTCCTGTGGTGTTACACCTTCCTTCCGGGCTTTGAGAGTTATCGGAACGCCATGCTCGTCGGACCCGCAGATAGATATCACATCAACTCCCCTCATTCTCAGGTATCTGGAATATATATCAGAAGGTATATATACCCCTGCCAGATGACCAATATGTATTGGGCCATTAGCATAGGGTAGGGCTGACGTGACAAGATATCTTTTGAAGTTCTTCATAATATTGATAATGAGGTATTAGCTTTTTTTAAAAATCGAACAAAGATAATAAATTTAAGATTCTTTCTCTACCATAACAGCCCTGACCCGACTTTGTATATACTTAATCCGCCCCCCCATCCCCCCTAAAGGGGGCAAACAGCAAGTGAAAACGAAAGGCTGAGAGTTGTAAAAGGGTATAATAACAATTACTTTTACCTATTATGTATTTAGTATGGCAGTAATGAAAATCCAACCACCTTTTCTGAAAGAAGGTGATAAAGTGGCAATTATCTCACCTTCGTATTGCATTGATGAGAAATTGCTTATTGAAGCAAAGGAATTTCTTGAAAGGTGGGGATTGAAGGTACATATAGGGAAAAACGCATCAAAACGAAACGGTCCATTTGCAGGGAGTGATGAAGAACGGTTATCAGATCTCCAGGAGATGACGGATGATCGTGATGTTAAGGCAGTTTTATGTTCAAGAGGCGGTTATGGGCTTTCCAGGATCATTGACAAGGCTGATTTTTCTGCTTTGAATACCAGTCCAAAATGGTATTCAGGATATAGTGATATAACTGTTCTTCATATGTGGTTAAATGAAGTTTGTGGTATAATGTCCGTTCATGGTGATATGCCTCTTAACTTTAATAATACTGAAAAGCAAAGCAATAACTTCAATACTCTCAAAAAAGCTTTATTTGGTGAGCAAATTTCATATGAATGGAAAGGGGACTTTTATAACGCCCGGAATGTGAGTGGTGAAGTAACCGGCGGAAACCTATCGCTTATTTATAGCCTTACAGGAACAAAAGCAGATCTATCTGCCAGAGGGAAGATATTGATTATTGAAGATGTAAGGGAGTATTATTATCATCTTGACAGGATGCTGATTTCTTTAAAACTCTCAGGAAAGCTTGAAGATCTTTCGGCGTTGGTCATTGGCGGAATGACTAAGATCAAAGATGCATCAGTACCATGGGGGAAGGATGTGGAGAAGACAATACTTGAAATTGTAAATGAATTCAGCTATCCGGTTCTTTTTAATTTTCCGGCTGGCCATACGGCTGATAACAGGGCATTCTATATCGGGAAAGAGGCAAAAATAGAATTTAATGATGATAGAGCTACTCTTTTATATGTCTGATAATCAAAAAGCTGAGATAAGAAGATCAAGGTCCTTTGAGATGATTCCGAACTTCTGACCCAGTGTTTCATTAGTAAGCATTCCGTTATATAAATAGGCTCCGTCGCGAACCCCCTGGTCGTATTTCAGGAGCTGTGTAATTCCACCAGAATCAGCCATTCTCTGAAGCAATGGAGTAAAAATATTGCTGAGGGCAATGGAAGCAGTACGTGATACACGAGAAGGCAGATTCCATGCAGAAAAATGTACAACCCCATGTTTCTCATAGACAGGATCTTTGAGTGCACGACATTCGGTTGTTTCAATGCAACCACCCCGGTCAATGCTGAGGTCAATAATTACCGCACCTTTCTTCATGCTCTTTACCATATCTTCAGTTATGTAGTACCAGGGTTTGAGATCTTCAAGTTCAATAGCTCCAATCAATACATCTGCCGACTTAAGAGCTTTTTTCAGAACCTGCGGATGAAATACTGATGTCTGAAGACGTTGTCCCAGCACATTTTGAAAAGTTCTGAGCCGAGGAAGAGAGTTGTCGAAAATTTTTACTGTTGATCCGAGTCCGATAGCGGCTCTTGCAGCATATTCACCTGCTGTATTCGCACCCAGTATAATTACCTCGGTGGGAGTGACTCCAGTAATTCCTCCAAGCATCACCCCTTTTCCGCCGTGCATATTACTTAGGTATTCTGATGCAATCAGCAATGATGTTATTCCGGCAATTTCGCTCATTGACTCAACAACCGGCATTTCACCGTTATTATCCCGGATCTTTTCAAAAGCAATTGCTGTTACTTTTTTTCTTATTAGTTTAGAAAGCGTTTCTTCATCGAGCTTAAGGACATTGAGATAAGATAAGATTACCTGGTTTCCTTTAAGATATTCTGTCTCTTTTTCTGAAAACGGAGCAACTTTTATTACTACATCCGCGCTGTATACTCTTGCAGGAGAGTCGCTTATTATTGCTCCATTCTCGCTATAATCCTTATCGGTATAGTTTGCCCCGAGGCCGGCTCCTTTCTCTATAATAACCTCGTTGTCACTTTCAACAAGCAAACAAACCGCTTCGGGGGTCAGTGCCACTCTTTTCTCATCATCTTTTTTTTCACAGGGGATACCTATAGAAATCCTCCGGTTTTTGACAGTAGTTTCCAGATGTTCCTCTTTGGGCATGAAAACAGTGTTCTCAAAACTGACTTTTCCGCTCTTGCCTTTGCCATTCATCATTTTAAAGGAGATATTTTTTCAAAGTTATATAATTTGCAATAGAGACCAAAATCAGATATAATTAAGCTATTGAGAGTATACGTTGTTCATTATTATCCACAGAAATTCTCACTTTTACTGTTTCTTCAGGGAGAATTTCTTCGATCAGCTCAGGCCACTCCATAAAACAATATGATTCACCTGTCAGATATTCCTCAATACCGAAGTCAAACACTTCTTCCTGTTTACGTATTCTGTAGAAATCGATATGATATAATGATTCTCCGGAAGATGTCTTATATTCATTTACCAGAGTGAAAGTGGGACTGCTGACTATGTCAATGGCACCCAGTGTCTGGCAAATGGCTTTAATTATCGTAGTTTTACCGGCACCCATAGATCCGTAAAAGGCAAATATTCTATTCTCTCCTGATTGTTTCAGAAGTTTCTTTGCTGCTGCATTCAGATGTCTTTTGTTTTTTATTAAGATTTTCATTTTGTCTTTTGCTAGACTGGTTCAAGGTATGCTATGGGAATCATTATCTCCTGCATAGAGATCCCCCCGTGTTGAAAAGTATCTTTATAATAACTGGCGTAATAGTTAAAATTATTCTGATACACAAGAAAGTCCTGATTCATTGCAAAGATATATCTTGAACTTAAATTTGTCTTGGGCAGCATTGCTTTTTCAGGGTTAGTGAGTTCGAAAACTTTTTTAGGGTCATAATCAAGGTTTCTGCCCATCTTGTATCTGAGATTGGGCGACGTTTTCCTGTCACCAATTATTTTAATGGGATTTTGAACTCTTATAGTTCCATGGTCGGTACTGAAAACAACTTTTACCGGATGCGAGGCAAGTGTTTTAAGCAATTCAAATAATGACGAGTGAAGAAACCAGCTTCGGGTAAGACTCCTGTAGGCTGGTTCATCGTTGGCAAGGTCACGGATCATACTTATCTCAGTCCTTGCATGCGATAACATATCAACAAAATTAAAGACAAGTATATTGATATCATTTTCAAGCATTGACCTTACTCTTTCATTCACTTTCTTTCCTTCAAGGCTGCTGCTGATTTTATTATATGACCATTTGTAGTTCAGCCCTTTTCGTTTCAATTGATCTTTAAACAGTTCTTCTTCAGAATTGTTTTTGCCTTCCTCTTCATCATCATTTATCCAAAGATCAGGCAGCAGTTCAGAAATGGTAGATGGCATCAATCCTGAAAAAATAGAATTCCTGCTGAATTGTGTTGATGTTGGAAGAATACTGAAGTATAGATCCTCCTCAATAATTCTGTATAATCCTGACAATTCGGCTGAAATGGTTTTCCACTGATCATACCTCAGGTTATCGATGAGGATAAAGAAAAGTGGCCGGTTACTGCCTATATGAGGGAGGATTTTTTGCGTAAACAGAGCAGGTGAGAGCAAAGGCTTGTTTTTATTATCGGGCCGGAGCCAGTCGAGATAATTGCTGATGATGAATTTTGAGAATGAGTTATTTGCCTCATTCTGTTGCATTTTCAGGATCTCATTCATCCCCGGGTCAGTTGATTTCTCAAGTTCAGCCTCCCAAAAGACTATTTTCTTGTATAATTCTGTCCAGTCGGCAAATGTGGAAGCTGATGAGATCATACTGCTGATACGATTGAATTCAAGCCTNNCAGATAATCAGCAATTTCTGATCCAATGGCAGTTTCCATTAAATCTTCCTCTTCACTTTTAGTAATCATCACAACCGGAATATCGGTTCTGACTTCCCTTATCAGTTTTAATGTCTCAATACCACTTAGCCCCGGCATGTTTTCGTCCAGAAAAATCAAATCATACCTGTTTTGTTTAACAAGGTCAATCGTATCATTTCCATTAGAGCAAGTGTCAATCACATAACCCTTTTCCTCAAGAAAAAATATGTGAGGCTTCAGAGCTTCAACCTCATCATCGGTCCAGAGTATTTTTATTTTCCTCATAATTAATTACTTGCTTTTTTGTCTTATACAGCTGCCCACCTTCCATCCAAGCGGGTGATTGGGTCGGTGAGGACTTATTCTTTTTTAAGAAATTGTTCCCTGAAGAAAAGCTGATATCGGTTGGGATTCTTATCGTTTTTAAGGACTTTAAGGTTATTATCACTAATTACAAACGTCATTATCTTAGCGCCTTTCGGGTTTCTTACAAGCTTTTCGGTTTTAAATGAATTGAAATAATCGAATGCATTGGCAAAATCTGGAAATCCTGAAACAGTTATCAGAATAAACTGGTTTTCAATCAGGGCTGCCTCAGTTTTGTAATTTTTATTAGTATAATTATCGATGTTATAGCTAATCACATCAAATGATGCCTGGTTGAGATTAAATGCCGGATCACTGATAACCAGTGCAAAAATCCGGGTAGCAGTTGTATCTGCAGCGTATATTTCAGTAGCAATTTTTTTATCCTCTTCAACCTTAAGCTCAGGTGTTTTCTTGTTAAGATAAACAATGATCTCAGAGGCCCTTTTGCTTTCTGTTGTTTCCGGCCAGGCTTTGATCAGGCTATTCAACTCATCCCTGAAACTTCGTTCGTCACTTATTCTTGCAACTGAGTACGCTTTGAGCAGCATAAACTTAGGGGCAAGCTGATCCTGTGGGTATTTTTTTAAACCATCATCACTCATTGTAATAGCACTAGTGAAATTCTCGCTGTTATAAGAATTATAGGCATCATTATAGATTTTTTCAGCCATTTTCAGATCCGCCATTTTTTTCTCATAGTAGCCAGGGTCAGAAAGAATTTTGGAAAACTCATTGTCAGGATACTTTTGGAGCAATCGTTGTCTGTAAGTCTCGGCTTTAACATTATTTCCCTCTTTATTGACCTTATACAGATTATAGAGCGATTCGGGAATAAGATCACTTGACGGGAAACGACTTATCAGTGACTCGAACGATTCCGTGGATTTTGCCGGGTCGGATACCCGTTCTGAAAACGCTTTGCCTGCATTTAACATAGCAGTGGCAATTTTATCGTTTGAAATAATAATTAGCGAGTCGGTTAAAGGTAAATTCTTAAGATAGAATTGTGGCTTTTTATAATCGTTTTCAGCAATAGAAGTATCAGGACGATTCTGCGCTGGTTCATTGGGATTATTGGAAGCCGACATATTTGCGATCCTTGTTTTGTTGGATCTTCTCCAGTTATCTTCAAGTTTCCTGTCACCCCATCGTTTCCGGAATTCGGTCCTTCCAAATGTTAGAGCTGTCTGATTATAAAAATACCATTTGCCTTCCTGTTCAATATTTCCCTGAAACCGTCTTTCATTCTCGTAATATTGTCCGAGATTGTACCTGTCAGAATTGTCAGTGTTTTTTCTTTCACTTTCATCTTTGACTTTCTCTGCAATAATGTTGGAGATAAACGCAGTTCGTTGAGCTTCAGGCATCCGGGCTACTTTTTGCAGACTGTCCTCGCGCTGTATTATAGTTAGTTGCGCAACAAGAGCATTCAGACTCTGTGATCTGGTCTTTATAGCCAGATAATCGGGATATTTCTGATCAAGAAAATAGATTGCACTGTCATAATAAGTTCCTGCCTTAATATAATCAGATTTTTTAAAATAGTATCCGGCAAGGGCAAGGTAAGATCTTCCTTTTTGATTCTGGTTCTGTGATTTTGCTATAGCTGATTTTCTAAAGTATTCAAGTGCTTTTGTTTCCTGTCCTTCTCTCATTGATAAATTTCCGAGTGCATAATAGATCTGATCCTGGTATTCTTTATTCTTGGAATCGTTTAGCATTTTTTCAAGTTCCCTGGTTATTTCCTTTGGATTACCTGAGTTTACATCAAATACCCCNNTCCTGTCTTTTCATATAACTGTGCAAGAAGATAGGTCAGCCTGTATTTTGTCCGTTTCCCCGAAACTAAATCAAGGGATTTCTGAAGAGGATCAAGAGCATCCGAGTACTTTTTCTGTTTGATGAAAAGGTCTGCAAGTGTTGTGTAGTACATTGATTTTAACGACTTCTCAAGATCAGCAGTAATCTCCATGCTGTTCAGCAATCTTAATGATTCACCATAGTTGGCAGTTTCATTGTATATCCTGGCCAGCCATATCACCGCTTCTGTCTTTATTAAAGGATCATCAGCATCTGTGATACAATAGTTAAATAGCGAAGTGGCTAGATTATACTCATGTTTATGGAACCTGGCTTTTGCAATCAGAAGATAACTGTCATCAACCCACTTATTATACTCTTTTTTCTCAAGAAGTTTTTTATCATCATCAGAGAGCTGGTGGGAATCTTTAAACTCAGGTTTTGCAGTTATTGATTTCAGTGAAATCAGTTTTGACGCTTTTTGCACCGCTCTCTCCATATCGGAGGAACAAAACGAGGCGGTTGATGGGTCGCTGTACTCAAATACTTTCAATAATTCCGCATAGTCATCCTGGTAACCTCTTGAAATTTTAACAAGGCCGGCTTTATAGCTCTCATACCCATTAAAATAGATGTTGTATCTGGCGGTCATTCCCTGGTAAAACCTGCTTGAGCCCGTGTTTTTTTCAACCGAACAATAAGTTAGTACTACTGATAATCCCAATAGCACCAGACATTTGTATGATGTTTTATTTAGAGCCAATAAATGACTTTTAATACTATAACTAACTAAATTTGTGTATAGTATTCCAAAGGTAAATAAAATTGAGCTGATGTGGTTTCTCAGGCTGAAATAACTCTCTTTACTTCGGGCACTTCCTTCATTATTGCCTGTTCAACACCTGCCTTTAAAGTCTGCAGGCTATATGGGCATCCATGACATGCTCCGGTAAGCTTTACCTTTACGGTCATATCATCACTTACGTCAACAAATTCAATATCGCCTCCATCAGACTGAAGATAGGGTCTGACTCTTTCAAGGGCTTTCAAAACGCGGTCTTTGATGCTAATTTCTGCCATTTCTTTAGTATTTAAAATTACTGTTATGTTGTTTTCTTTTTCACTCNNCTTCTCTTTTGGGAGAAGGGGGCAGGGGGATGAGGCAATTCTATTTAGTTATTTCAAGTTTAATGGTTGGTCCCTGTTCTTTATTTCTTTGTCCTACCCTCTTTACAAGCTCATTTGCCAGCTTCATAAAAGCATTTCCGGTAACTGAATCCTCAAGCGCAACCGGCAGCCCGTTATCGCTGCCTTCACAGATACTCTGTACAAGCGGGATTTGACCCAGGAAAGGCACATTCATTTTTTCAGCAAGCTTCCTGCAACCTTCTTTTCCAAATATATAATACTTGTTCTCCGGAAGTTCGGCAGGTGTAAACCATGCCATATTTTCTACCAGCCCAAGCACAGGTACATCAATTTTAGCGCTTCTGAACATGGCAATACCTTTTATTGCATCTGCCAGGGCAACATCCTGGGGTGTACTTATAATAATAGCTCCTGTAACCGGAACCTCCTGAACGAGAGTAAGATGAATATCGCTTGTGCCCGGAGGTAAATCAACGAGGAGGAAGTCGAGTTGTCCCCATTCCCCCTGCATTATCAATTGTTTCAGGAAATTCGATGCCATAGGCCCTCTCCAGACAACAGCCTCAGAGGGATCAACAAAAAAACCTGTCGACAAAACTTTAACTCCAAATTTGGTTAATGGGATGATATGATCTCCGTGATTATCTCTTGTCACATCGGGTTTGAACTTTTCTTCATTAAACATTTTTGGAACAGATGGCCCGAATATGTCAGCATCAAGGAGNNAATGACTTTTGGCTGAACTTTTATTTCATTTACCACAGCATCAGGGCCAAGTGCATCTTTAATTGTCCTTACAATTGTGCTTTTAATCGATGTTATAAAGGGGTCATTCGATTTTTCCGGAGTAAGTGTAAGTGAAATCCCGTTCTCAGCAGATTCAACTTCCGCAATCATTCCAAGGGAAACAATATCCTTCTTCTTCCCGGGGTGGATGACCCTGGACAGAGCTTGTAATATCTGATCTTTTGAAAACATTTATTTTTATATTAGCCACCCTACAAAGAATGTTATTTTTATTTGATTTAAATATAAACAGCATGCAAGTTTACCGGTTTTTTGCCGATATACAAAATGAAAAGAAGAAAAGTTTAGAGTGAACAGAGTTTTGCCCCCCCAATGCCCCCCAACCCCCCTGAAGGGGGGCTCGTCCACTAACATTTAGAAAGCTTTCTTATGATTCGAGAACAAACCCCCCTTTAGGGGGGCAGGGGGGCGTCATCGTTAAAGTTCCGTATTAGGGTCCCAGAATTTTTCATCGAAATTGATAATCCTGTCATTCTCAATAAGGATACCTTCATTCTCCAGAAGTTGTGCCATAGTTGTTGAATTACCGAAATGATATTTCCCGGTGAGAAGGCCATTATGGTTTACAACCCTGTGTGCAGGTATAAAGTCTTTGCTGGTATGACTTGCATTGAGTGCCCATCCGACCATCCTTGCAGATCTTCCTGATCCCAGATATCGTGCTATGGCACCGTATGAAGTAATTCTTCCGTAAGGAATACATCTTGTTACTTCATGTACCATGGAGAAAAAGTCGCTACTGGTCTTTTGCTTTGACTGTGACATTCTCAATAGTTTTTTCTTTTTCAAGCTGGAAAGAGAGGTAGTTTATTTTCATTCCCGCTGCCAGAAACAACTTTTCATAGTGAGTTTTGATCGAGAGAATATCATCACTCTTTCCGGAATACAGGTCACGCATTGAATGTGTTGTTTCAATATTATTATGAACCAATACTTTTTTAGTGTACTCAAAAAGCTCCGTATTATCAGTTTTCAGATGAATCAAGCCCTTATTTTTGAGGAATTTGCGGTAAGAATTAAGAAACCATGGGGATGTAAGCCTTTTATTTGAATTTCTTCCTCCCGGATGAGGATCAGGGAAGGTTATCCATATTTCATCAACTTCATCTTCGGAAAAGAACGAATTAATAAATTCAATTCTTGTACGCAAAAAAGCTACATTCGGAAGTTTCTGTTCATTCGCTGTTTTAGCTCCCCGCCACATTCGGGCTCCTTTAATATCGATGCCTATAAAATTGCTATGAATGAAATTGTTTGCCAGTCCGACAGTATATTCCCCTTTTCCGCATCCAAGCTCAAGTACAATAGGATTTTCGTTTTTAAATAGTTCCTTTTTCCATTTTCCCTTTATAGGGTGATCCTTACCCGAAACATCTGCTATCTCTGGCTGGATAACATTGTCATACGATCCAAACTCAGTCCATCTGGCCAGTTTATTCTTTCCCACNNAGTTCATGTATATCGCCGAATCCTTTTCCATACCATTTCCCTTTCTCATCGGCAAGCTCGTATTGAAGTGTATCGGTAATTTGTTTACCATCAGGTGATGTAGTAGTCACAAAAAGATAAATATTACGGAATGGAAAGGAGGACCCGCTTCTGATAGTGAAAAGAACATTATTGCTATTCGCCGTATCAGTTATAGAAACCTTAAATACAGGGATATCCGTCAGGACCCATGTCTCTTTAGCCATTGCATGTGATTTGGTATAAACAACATTGCTGTTGCATGATAAGAGTAACAATAAGAATGTCATTATTAAAACGAATGAAAATCTATTTATTCCTTTTATCATTGAATCTTTTGTTTTTTCTTTTATTAGGATTCTTGTTAGGTTGACTCTTATTCTCAGGAGGATCAAACCTGGTAAGACTGTTATTTTTAAGCAAGTCCTGGGAAACCGGAGTTACCTCCCATGCTTCATCCACAAGTTTAAGTTTTTCGACTTTTTTTCCTTTTCTGTTAGTGGCCTGAATTTCCCTGACCCTTTGAACCGGCAGAGCGATCAGATTTGCAGTTGAATGAGGATCAGTTGAATACCAATACAGACCTTTATGTACTTCGAGTTTCTGAAAGTAAGCAGTACAGTCGAGTGCTTCAAGGGGAACATCTCTTGGCGGGAATGACCTTTGTGCATCAACATAACAATCTAATTCGAAGTTGAGACAGCATTTCAGCTTACTGCACTGTCCGGCCAGCTTTTGCGGATTCAATGACAACTCCTGGTACTTTGCATGAGTAGTTGTTACCGATATAAAATTTGTAATATGCGTAGCACAACAAAGCTCTCTTCCACAAGAACCGATTCCACCAATTCTGCCTGCCTCCTGACGTGCACCTATCTGACGCATCTCTATTCTTACCCTGAATTCGTCAGCAAGTACCTTTATAAGCTGGCGGAAGTCTACTCTTTCATCTGCAATATAATAGAAGATGGCTTTTGTTTTATCTCCCTGGTATTCCACATCACCGATCTTCATATTAAGTTTCAGCTCTTCAGAAATTTTCCTGGAGCGCAGCATGGTAGGGGTTTCCAGTTTTTTTGCCTCTTCCCACTTCTGGATATCAACAGCCTTCGCTTTTCGGTAGACTTTTTTCAGATCATCTGTTGAAGGATGGCTCTTAAGCCTCTTTAGCTGTTCATCGACAAGATGGCCAACCATAGAAACTCTGCCTATATCATGGCCGGGAGATGATTCAACTGCAACAACATCCCCTATTTCAAGCCTTAAACCATTTACATTCCTGAAAAATCCCTTTCTGGTGTTTTTAAAACGGATTTCAACAATGTCTTTTTCGTCCGGTATTTCAGGCAGGTCTTTCAACCAGTTGAATGAATCGAGCTTATTATATCCGGGTTTGTATGTTATATCAGGCATCCGGATCTCTTCCCCGGATTGTCCTTGATTATCTTCGTTATCTGTCATAAAGAACTTTAGATTCAGAAATTACTGGGCAAAAATAGTGAATAAATGAATCAATTTCAACATTCGGTATTTTGATCATCGGATTAGCTTCGTAACTTTCAGCGCCAGATCAAGGAAAATGATTTTTGCGTTTCCGTTTGACTCAATGTGGGTATAGACCAGATTGAGCTCTTCGTTAAGCTGATAGATGTTATTCTGGTTGACGGATGGGTGAAATTTTCCGGAAAACTCGGCTTCAGCACCGGTAAGGTAAACCAGGCTGTTCTTAAGCTGACCGAGAGTTAACATAAGGTTTTCCCTGAGGAGCCTGAGAGAAAATGAGACAAAGTTTTTCTGCGCCTCCCTGCCTGTTGAGGCAACCTCTTCAGACCAGCTTATTAAAGAAATAATATCGCGTTTCCATGCGAACCTCATAAGACTCTTAAAACGATCAAGATTTGCCAGATTAGATTCTTCATTTTCACAAAGTTCACTCGCCCTTGTGATATTCCCATTTGATACCCGTGAAATATCAGCGGATTTATCTGCGGTTAAATTAAACCTGTCTGTGAGGTATTTTTCGATGTCATTGGTTTTGAAAGAAGGGATTTTNNGGCTCCTCAATCATCTTCAGAAGCTTGTTTGCAGTAGCCTGATGCATTTTTTCCGGCAGCCAGATTATCATAATTTTAAAGTCCGATTCAAAGGTCTTCAGGCTCAGCTTTTTTATTATTTCAGAAGCTTCAGAGGCAAAAATCATTCCCTGGGCATTGCCCACCTCTATGAAATCCATCCAGTTATTAAGATTAAAATAGGGAGATCTTTTTACAAACTCCCGCCACTCCTCAAGATAATTGTCACTGACCGGATCAGTTGCTTTCTTCCCTTTTATTACCGGAAATACAAAATGCAGATCGGGATGGATCAGTTTATTATATTTAACACACGACTTGCAGGTACCGCATGAGTCAGAAACAGTCCGGTCCTCACAGCTGATATATTGTGCATACGCTAATGCCAAAGCCATGCTGCCACATCAATCAGGACCAGCAAAAAGCTGAGCATGGCTGGCTCTTTCTTCCTTTACTGACCGTAGAAGTTTTATTTTAATTTCTAGTTGC
>PMIL01000174.1 GCA_003157075.1 Bacteroidales bacterium
TTTCTGTTAATAAAAATTAACAATCCGGAATATTAAAGGATAATCATTTGTCTATATGTTATAGTATGATCAACGAGTCGTACGCTGTGGTCGAAGAAAAGGAACTGATAAATGCATCTCTGGGTGGTGATAAAAGAGCGTTTGGAGAAATAGTCAGCAGGTATCAGAGAATGGTCGCTCGTACGGTAAAGGGTATGCTTGGTGATTCAGTGTTTGCGGAAGATATTGGACAAGAAGTATTTATAAAACTTTTTTATTCTTTAAAAGAATTCAGGGGAGAATCGAAACTTTCAACTTATATTCAGAAGATAGCTGTGAATCTCACCTTGAATGAGATAAAAAGAAGAAAAAGATTCTTTTCAATGTTTTCGCAAAAGGCAAACAATGAGATGTTTGAATTTGAAGTTGCTGACAATGAAACTGAAGAAAGAAAAGAGGCATCAGAGATAGTAAATAAGGCGTTACTTGCTATGGATCCTAAATTCAGAATCATATTAACAATGAGAATGCTCCAGGGATATTCTACAAAAGAAACGGCAGAGATACTTGATCTGCCTCTTGGTACAGTTCTTTCGAGATTATCCAGAGCTCAGGAACAATTAAGGAATATATTAATCAAATTGTAAAAAACTATTATAAAAATGAAAATCCCGCAGATTAAAGAATTGATGATCAGTTCACTAAAATCAGATGCTGATGTGCAGGAGATTTCCGGAAAACTTTCGGATGCGGGAATTTCTTATAACTTCAACCCTGACTTTAAAGACAGGATAGTTGAAAAGCTTTTTTTCGCCGGCTCAAAAGTAACCAGGGAAATTGAGTTCGTAAAATACATGAATTTTGCTTTTTACCGTATTGCCCTTACCGGAGTTGCAGCAATAGTGGTTCTGCTTATCTCAATATTTTTTATGGAAGGATCACTCTCTCTGAACTCTTTTCTTGGATTGAGTGATAACTACAATGAAAGTATAGTCTGTCTGTTAACCGGAAAATAATAAATATGAAAGCTAGATCGATATTGGTAGTTTTGTTGACTTTAATTATCGGATTCATTCTTGGAATGCTGACCTCGGCGCAGATAAGATATCACAGGCTCAAACCTGTCAGGGTGTACTTTTCAGAAGAGAGATTCAGAGATGGATTCTACAAGACTATACAGCCGGATGAACAACAGAAGGCAAAATGCGATCTTATACTTGATAAATATGCCAGAATAAACACCGAACTGCAAAATAATTTCAGGAGAGATCTTGATGCCAGCATGAAGGAGTTCCGGAAAGAAGTTGATCAGAACCTTTCAAAAGATCAGATCGCCAGACTAAAAGAGATGGATGAACGTCGTCAGGAAATGATCCGGCAAAACAGAAGGAACCATGAAAATGATACTCTTGATAACCATCATGAGAGAAGGCATCCTGAGGATGGGGGTTTCCCTCATGAAGGAAAATTTCCGGACCATGATCGTGATAGCACCAGGTTACACAATAATAAATAACAACCAATCCAGGATAATTGGCAAGTCATCAGGATTGACCCCAAGAGAGATAAGCAAGCCTTTGTCTTCCGCAAAAATAACCATAAACTGAGATTTTGACAGCTCCCCGCTTATGATACTTTGTTTGTAAAGATCAACCGCTTCCCGCTTCCTTCCTCTGCAGAGCGCAAGATGACCCATGTTTATCTGATCATGAGCGGTTAACTTGCCTTCTGATAAACGGTCATAATATTTCTCTGACTCGTCAAATCTGCCGAGCGCAAAATAACAAAATGCTATTGGCCTTAATATCTTAAGGTTACCTGGTTCTTTATACTCGACAGCAAAATAATACTTTAATGCCTGTTCATAATTTCTGAGATCGAGATAGCAATGTGCAATCATTATTACCGTATGGATATTTTCAGGTTCAAGATCAGATGCCTGCAGATAGTACTCAAGGGCCTCTTCATTATTTCCAAGCCTCCTCAGACTTAACCCAATCTTCTTGATAGTCCATACTTTTCTGTCAATAAGTTCTGCTCTTCTGTAGTATTTGAGCGCTTCTTCATAATCAGCACTTTCCTGGTAACAATAGGCAATCTTTTCGTATAACTGAACATCAGAGGGTTTCTCTTTTGCCTGCTTCAGAAACAGTTGCAGGGCATCACTAAAAAAGTTCTTACTGAAAAAATAATCAGCAAGTCCGGCTTCAGCTTCAATGGCATTGCTGGTCATCCTGAAAAATTCTGAATTATAAATATCAAGTTTGCCGACAAACAGGTCTTCAAATTCTTTTTTATATGGTGAGAGCTTAAAAAACCTGTAGAAATCCTGCAGATACTGGGTAATATTTATTCTGAATACCCTGTATGGATCTGTACCCGAATCTTCCTCGTTCAGCTGCTGGAGCCCTTCAAGTTCCATGCGGAAAACTTTCAGCATCATGGTTTTTTGTACTGAAGGGAGATGTTTTAAATTCAAAAGCAAAGAGTATTTATCTGAATTGCAAATGAATGGAGTTTTGTATAAGGCTTCTGCCAGCTCGTTTGTCCCCGGCCCTAGTATTTCATCGTGGTAAATCTCATCGACGGTCTCATGATCAGGATAGAAGGGTACAAACCAGTTCTGAAAATCCTTAAAGAAATCAAAATGTTTCATATTAGCGAAGGCAGACATATAAACGTCTGCTCCCTCCATCTGGAGTTTTGTCAGTTCCTCCATAGTCTTGAATATTTCTTCAGAGTCGCTGAACATCTCAGCCCAGTCAGGGTTCTTTTCCTCATTTTTATCTTTCGGTAGGATATCATCAAGATCAAGTTTCTCCTCTATCATTGGTCTGAGTCGTGCTACCTGCGGAAGGATTTCGTCCTGCAGTTTCCTGCTCAGGTTTTCGGTTTCTCTCGATTTTATGATTTGAAGAACTATAATCCTGCAATGTTCCTTAAATTTTGTTTCCCGGCTCATTTTCATTATTTTTTCTGTGACCTCAGGATACAATAATATCCTTGCATTGTAATAATGAAGGTTCAGAATAAGGCCCGAAAGCGCTCGCTCCATGACTTGTTCCTGACCTTTCTCATAGAGGCTTATTAGGTGAAATAGCTTTTCAGGCTGCCAGGTTCTGAATGAGCTGAGAGTGACAGCTGTGGTAAAGATGCTGGCTTCGTACCATCTGAATTTATCTGACTTAAGAATAATATTGATCAGACTGTCTTCAGCATCTCCGTAATAATCAGTTAACCATAAGTGGTTGAATATATTTTTAATAAGATTTTTATGTTTTTTTGAAATCTCTGAATCAGGATCAGGAGTAATTTCATTGCTCAGTTTCAACCACTCGTCAAGCTCTGATTTAAACATCAGGTCATCAACAGTTTCAACAATAGTTCTGCCACTGAGCTTAAACTCTTTTTCAGCCTGTTGTTTTACCCAGTAAGTGTGCCATCCTGAATTATGTGACAATATGTCTTGTCTGACCTTGTCGGAGAGAACAAGAATTGACTGGATGAGTTTGAGATATATTTTGTTTCGTTCAGGATCTTTTATTCCATCAATTGTGTAGGCGAGCATATTCCTGTAGGTCATTTCTATATTATCATACTCATCACGCATATCACCTGATGCGGCAATTGATATCATATCGGACAGTATATCAAGACTTTGTTTGATCTTCTTTTCTGAAACCAGTGTACAGAGCCTTTTATGTTGTTGAATCACTTTTGAGATATCCATATCATTATTAATTTCAATTGGTTCCCTTTTTACTGAAGAGTTCCTCCGCGGTTTTTAAACAGCATTTATAGATATAATGATATATGACAAAATATCATTTCATTATTCATGTATTATGTATGCAACAATCAGACCATTTCAGGATTGAGCGTATATTGGTAAGTAGGGACGTTGCATGCAACGTCCCTACGATTGGGTTTGTTCTCAGAAATTAAACCCTATGCTTATATAACCTTTAATCTTATTGAAATACTTTTCCTTGCTGTAATTACCGTACATGAGTCCTATTTTTATGGGACCGATAATCGACATATAGCCGGCACCAATTCCAATTCCGGTAAGAAATGAAAATCCTGATTTACGGTAAATTTCCTGAATTGCGGATACATTAGCCATAATATTCAGATGAAAACTCTCAACAGGTTCAAAGTCGAATGTTGACCTTAATCCGATAAGTTTTCCGACAGCAATTTCATTCGGCTGGAATCCAGCCATTTGAACTGATCTTTTGCTGACGGGTTCAATTCCGCCGAGAAGATAAAAGTTGTTTTGAGCTGAAACCGAATCAGTGTTGGTAATAAAAAGAATATCTCCTCCGATTGACCATGTCAGTTTGCCTGACGGAGAGAAATAATGATCAATGGTACCATGAAATGTATAGAATCTGTCGTATGAGAAGGAATCATCCGTGCTCCTTAAAACAGTTCTGGATGAATCAGTTTTTATTCCTGCGGTCTGAAGCTTTGAGGTACCGGCTGAGAAATTTAATTTCGTTCCCCTGTTAGGGAAATGTTTATTATCGAGTGAATTAATCCTATAGTTAAAAGTGGTAGTAAGGTAATTGAATGAAAGAGTCTCAAGATGGACATCAGAAATATAGTGTAAAATAAGCTTGGTGTTATCATAACTTTCAGATATGCTCATCATATTGTTCAGGCCTATTCTCCTGATAACAGACAGTTCAGGTGTAAAATTTCTGCTTATAACTTCTCCTTCGTCGCCCCTTAGATAAAGAAGTGGAATCATTGTATTATCCGAGAATATATTTGCAGACAGTCCGAATTCCTGGTTCCGGTCAATAAACTGAATGTAGCTAAGATCAAATTTATAATATTGACCAATCCTCGAACGAAAATTTACAACAGATCTTTGTGTTAAAAGGTTTTTAAAAGATCCCTCAAATATTAGTCCTGAAAGGAGAGAATTATCATAATGAACAGATCCATATATCATTGCCGGAGGCTTTTCGATACAATCAATATTTAGTAAGAGAGAATCATTCCGGTTTATGATCCGGTATTTAACTTTGTCGAACCAGGCTTTTCCATAGAGTAGTTCAATTTTATCGGAAAGCATTTCTTTGTCTACTTTTTGTCCGGGTTTGATACCCAGGACTCCTATTATCTGTTCATAGGAATAACTTCTGTTACCTGTAATTTCTATCTGACTGAAACTATAAGTTTTCTTATCAAGAATTGACTTAATTGGCTTTTGTTCTTCGATTTTGTTAAGAGAATCGGCAATTTTCCTGAAATACTCTTTATAAGGAAGAGCTGCTGCATAACCTCTCTCGATAAGCGAGTCAACATTATCAAACTGGAATATGGAAAGTCCGTCTGTATTGGGTTTTATAAGGACATCAACCAGTTTTCTCTCTTGCTCAAAATCATCAAGACTCCTGAACATTGCTATTTGTTCCATGATTCCCCCGA
>PMIL01000211.1:0-216 GCA_003157075.1 Bacteroidales bacterium
CAGAAATATTCAGAATGTTCATCATCTCACAAACCGAACCGAGGGATTTTTAAGTTATTTTCAAAAATCAGGTAAGAATAAGGGCAAAAAGATTATCATCAATATCCCTGTCCCTTCTGCTGAAGCTGTTAAGAATGTTATTGATATGGCAATTAATGATCACACAGCAATTGCCTCGATATTTATTACCGGTTCCAGATCGTTCCTAATTGCTAA
>PMIL01000211.1:268-14185 GCA_003157075.1 Bacteroidales bacterium
CCCGATAGCTATCGGGACTTCCCCAAAGGAAGGGGAAATTAGAAAGGGGGTAAAAAATGAATAATGACCTGAAACTAATATAGTAAGTAAAAATATGGAAGCTCTTGGAAAATATTCATTCGGCCTGGGTGACAGATTCGGTCATCAGGGTAATGCTCAATTGAAGGCCATTATGGCAGCTTATGAAAAGGGTATTGATATTACACCGGTATGGAACAAATCAAACCGTGAGCATATAACCATAGGAACTCAGCCATCGGATGTAAGGACTGAAGCAGATACTGTAACCAGAAGTGCAGGGTTTAAAAGACCCTATTTTGTAGATGCTGATCACATAAACCTTGAAAATGTTGATCGTTTTATAGGGTGCTCCGATTTTTTCACAATTGATGTGGCATCTTATATCGGAAAGAAAGCAAATAAAGATGAGATCAATGAATTTATGATCAGGGCTGAAAGATATTCGGGAGAACTCAATATAGCAGGACCAAAATTAACATTAGAAACATCTAAATCTCAGATCAGGCAAATAGCTGAGAAATACCTATTTGCAGCAAAAAAGGCTCAGGAAATTTACAATAAAATCGAAAAAGCTAAAGGAAAGGACAATTTTGTCACAGAAGTATCAATGGATGAAGTTGCTCAACCTCAAACTCCGCTTGAGCTCTTCTTTATTCTTCAGATGCTGGCGACGGAAAACATCCCTCTTCAGACAATTGCCCCCAAGTTCTCAGGAAGATTCAATAAGGGAGTTGAATATGTGGGCGATCCTATTCTGTTTGCCAGGGAATTTGAACAGGATCTGTTGGTTATTGGCTATGCCGTCAGGGAGTTTGATCTCCCGGTAAACCTGAAAATGAGCATCCATTCAGGATCAGATAAATTTGCTATTTACCCGTACATTGGGTCTATAATTAAAAAGACAGCGAAGGGAATTCATCTAAAAACCGCAGGAACCACATGGTTGGAGGAGGTTATAGGTCTTGCGGAATCGGGTGGTGAAGGACTTGAATTTGTCAAAGAAATCTATTGCGGATCTTTAAAGAAAATTGATGAGTTATGTGCACCCTATGCTGACGTGATTGATATTAAAGTATCTTCTTTACCCTCAACATATGAGGTTTCTAAATGGAACAGCCAAAAGTTTTCTGATACCCTGAAACATATTCCGGGCAATCATGATTATAATCCAAGCATGAGGCAGCTGATCCATGTTGCGTATAAACTCGCTGCTATTAAGATGAATGAGTATTACAGATTATTGGAAACTAATGAACAGGTTATTACAAAGTGCGTTTATGAAAATATCTATGACAGACATATCTGCAGGTTATTTGGCATAAGATAATCTTTATGAGGGAACTTACTCAGGATTAGTTCCTTCCATTGATTTAAATCCGGAAACCCATTGTGACTCGGTATTGTGAAGATCAAATATCATAATTTCGTTCAGACCTGCCCTAAGCCAGTTTGAAGGACAAAAAAGTCTTTTCTGAGGTCCGATATTCCAGTAACGTCCAAGATTATGTCCGTTAACCCAGATGATACCCTTTGTGAAACTAGAAAGATCCACAAAAGTATCTGCGCCGGTATTATCTTCGCCACTTGACAAAACAAAATTACCTTTGAAAAAGATTCCGGGCTTCTTAATCGATTGCCCTGATGATCTGAGATTATAAATAAATTTCCTGTCCATAGGAAGATTATAAATTTTCCAGTTCAGCAAAGTAGTTCCATTCAGAGTAACACTGTCTGTGATACCTTTTCTGTCAATAATTTTGTCGCCAAAATTAATACGCCCCATGGCTTCAACAAATATTTCAAGAATCGGAGCTATTGCATTGCTTTCCGGTATATCTATAGAATTAATTCCTTCCCTCCTGTCGAGTTTTCCAATATAATTACCATTAAGAAAAACAGTTGCATAGTCATGAATTTCATGCACAACAAGCTTACCGCTTTTCTGTCCGGAAAGCTCAGTTCTGTATAAAATAAATCCATAATCCTGACCACATGCCTCAAGTGTTTTAGGTTGAACAGAAATAACCGGTTGGGGAAGATTATCCCATACAGATGTGAATGGCTGCATATTAAGAGGAGATATTTCAAATGTCGCGACTGCGGCGGGGATAGGAGGAAGTTTCTTGCCTTTTGGAAGGTACGATTCCATCAGATTCCTGATTGCCGTAAAATTTGGCTTAGCCCGACCTTGTTCATTGACGGGAGCATTGTAATCATAACTGGTTATATCAGGTTCATATCCCTTCCCGCCCGAATTGGCGCCGGCACTATAGCCGAAATTTGTTCCGCCATGAATTACGTAAAAATTAAAGGACTTCTTGTTATCCATAAGGAATTTTACCTCCTTTAGCAAATCTGCCGAATCACGTTTTGCCCATTTCTCACCCCAGTGAGTAAGCCAGCCCGGATATAATTCGCTGCTGAATACCGGTACTCCTGGATTAATTCTGGTTGCAAGGTCAAAATCTTCGAGCTTTTGTCCGGAATTAAGACCAATAGCACTCCCCGGAAGAGTTCCGGCTTTTAACATATCTGTTTCGGGTCCGTCGCATGTAAAGGTTGGTATATCTATACCAAGAGAAGCCCAGATTTCTTTTAGTTTTAAAAGATAGTTTTTGTCGTTACTATAACTCCCATATTCATTCTCAATCTGCATCATCAATATGGGTCCTCCCTTTGTTACAAGGTATGGTTTAATCTCCTCTGATAACCTGGTCATGTATCTTTCGGCAGCAGCCATGTACCGAGGATCCAGACATCTAAGCTTAATGTCAGGAATACGCAGAAGATAAGGAGGTATTCCTCCAAGGTCCCATTCAGCGCAGACGTAGGGACCAGGCCTGAGAATTAACCACATTCCCTCTTCCTGTACGATTTTTATAAATTCTGCTATATTATGGTTGTCGGTTGAAAAATCAAAAACACCCTCCTCCGATTCATGGTAATTCCAGAAAACATAAACTGAAATTGTGTTGCAACCCATCGCCTTTGCCATCTGGATGCGCTGCCTCCAGTATAAAACTGGTATTCTTGCAGGATGCAATTCACCACTTATTATCTGGTAAGGCTGTCCATCAAGAAGGAATTCCGATGTTCCAAGATTAAATGTATGTTTTTTTGGCTTCTGAGCACTAACCTGAACCGAAGTCATTAACATTAATACGACTAAAAATTTTACAATACCGTGCATATATTTCAATTTAAAATTTTTCAGATTGCCTGAAAACTGTGCAATTTCCGATAGAATCCTTCTTTTTTCTGCATTAATTCATCATGCGTTCCAGTTTCAACAATCGCTCCCTCATCAAGAACAACAATAAGGTCAGCGTGCTGAATAGTTGAAAGACGATGGGCAATCACAATTGAAGTCCTGTTCTTCATCAGTTTGAGAATTGCATCCTGAACCAGTCTTTCAGATTCAGTATCCAGAGCAGATGTTGCCTCATCCAGTATCAAAATCGGTGGATTAGCCATAATTGCTCTGGCAATACTTATTCTTTGCCTTTGTCCGCCGCTCAGTTTATTGCCTGATTCTCCTACAAGGTTTTCGTAGCCAAGTTCAGTTTCCATGATAAAGTCGTGTGCATTGGCAATCCTGGCAGCAGTTTCAACACTCTCCAGTTCAGCTGTTTCAACACCAAAAGCTATATTTTCTTTAAAAGATGTATTAAAGAGGATAGGGCTCTGGCTTACCAGACCCATCAGATATCTCAGGTCCCTGATTTTAAGATCACGTATGTCGATGCCATCTATCAGTACACTTCCCTTATCACAATCCATAAACCTTGGGAGCAGATCGGCAAGAGTTGATTTTCCGGCACCTGACTTGCCAACAATAGCTATAGTCTGACCCTTTTTAATTTTAAGGTTTATATCCCTCAGTACAGGTTCGTTGTTATAGGCATACCATACCCCCCTAAATTCAATAGAATCTTTAAATGAAGAAACAGGGAGAGCATTCACTTTCTCCGTTATAGTTTCCTCTGCATCCAGAACCTGGTCTATCCTGTCAATTGACGCCATTCCTTTCTGAATAGCAAAAAATGCTGTAGTAATGTTTTTTGCAGGTTGAATTATCTGGGAAAAAACAATTAAGTATGTAATAAGAGTTGATGGTGACATGTTATTTGCTCCCTGAAGTGCCATATTTCCACCGATGTACATAAGAACCATTATTACTATTGTTGAAAGAAATTCGCTGATCGGTGAGGCCAGGTAATATTTTCGGGTTACCCGCTTAAAAACTTTGGCATATCTTTCATTTGAATCAGCAAACTGGGCTTTCATTTTTTCTTCAGCATTGAACCCCTTGACTATCCTTAAACCGGTAAGAGTCTCTTCCACTACCGATAGAAGTCGGCCCAGGTATTGTTGCCCCACCAGTGAGGATGATCTTAGGGTCCGGCTGGCGCGTCCAATAAGCCAGCCACTAACTGGAAGAAGTGCTAAAGCAAACAGTGTCAACTCATAACTCGATACAAAAAGGTAAATAACAAATACCAGAATTAAGATTGGATCTCTGAACATCATTGTAAGTGAAGACATTACAGAAATTTCAACTTCCTGAACATCATTTGAAATTCTTGTCATTACATCACCCTTTCTCGCATCAGTAAAAAATGAAAGAGGAAGTCTCAGGATCTTGTGATACAGCTTTTTCCTGAGATCACGTACTGTACTTGATCTTATAAAAGCAATGCAGTTGTTGGCCAGAAAAATGAAGCTGTTTTTAAATAAGCTTGCAACTATCACAATCACTACAACCATAAGTAATGAGCTTGCCTGACCGTGAATCTTAATAAAGTTCAAAATATAAAACTTGGTGTATGCTGCAAGGTAGGATGCGCTTAAATGATATGGTCCTGGATTTGTAACAGGTTCAATTTTATTGAAGAGAATAGTTAGAAATGGTGCAGCCAGAGTATATGAACCCAGAGCAAAAAGTGCACTCAGGACATTATAAACTATACTTTTTACTGCTGACCATTTATAAGGTGCAAAATATTTAAGCAGCAAACGGACGTTATTCATTTATCTGTGTTTGATTAAAAACCTGTGTAATTAAAGGGAGTGATCGCTTTTAATTCGGCTTTTATATTTTCCTTAAGGTCAAGGCTTTCGATGAAGTTTGCGATAGATTCACTGGTGATTTTCTCATTGGTACGTGTCAGGTCGAGAAGTGCCTCATACGGATTCGGATAACCCTCTCTTCGCAATATTGTCTGTATAGCTTCTGCCACAACTGACCAGTTGTTTTCCAGTTCGCTTTTTATCCTGTCGGTATTTACAATTAGTTTATTGAGCCCCTTCAGCAGAGAATTAAAAGCGATCAAAGAATGACCGATCGGAACGCCTACATTTCTTAAAACAGTCGAATCGGTAAGATCGCGCTGCAGCCTTGAAATTGGCAGCTTCATTGAAAGATGATCAAATATGGCATTTGCATAACCAAGGTTCCCTTCTCCGTTTTCAAAATCTATAGGATTTACTTTATGCGGCATGGCGGATGATCCGATCTCCCCCTTTTTAATCTTCTGCCTGAAATAATCCATTGAAATATACAGCCAGAAATCACGTGCCATATCAATAAGTATAACGTTTATCCTGCGCATATTATCAAATAATGCGGCAAGATTATCATAATGCTCGATTTGTGTGGTTGGCTGAGAACGTTCCAGTCCGAGTTCCTCATTGACAAAATTATTGGAAAAGGAGATCCAGTCGATATCGGGATATGCAACTTTATGTGCATTCATATTTCCTGTTGCACCGCCAAATTTAGCTGAATATGGAATTTGTCCGAAATACTTTGTCTGGCCATCTATCCTGGCAATAAAAACCTCAATTTCTTTCCCCAGTCTTGTCGGAGTAGCCGGCTGGCCATGTGTTCTCGCAAGCATTGGGATATCTTTCCATTCGTCAGCAAAAGAAGCCAGTGATTCTCTCAATTCATAAAGTGTAGGAAAGTATACGTTTATCATGGCATCCTTAATCGATAACGGGATTGCCGTGTTATTTATATCCTGTGATGTGAGTCCGAAATGGATGAATTCGCTCCACTTACCCCAGCCTGACTGAAAAAACCTCTCCTTCAGATAGTATTCAATTGCCTTAATATCGTGATTAGTGACTTTCTCCCGTTCTTTTATCTTTTCAGCATCGGTAAGGTCAAAGTCTTCGTAAATTGACCTCAGGACCTTGTAATTGTCCTTCTTAAAATCCTGCAACTGCGGAAGCGGTATTCCGCACAGCGCAATAAAATATTCTATTTCAACCATAAGCCGGTACCTGATCAGTCCGAATTCAGAAAAATACAGATCAAGCTCATCAACCTTTTGTCTGTACCTTCCATCAAGAGGCGAAATGGCAGTCAGAAAATTTAATTCCATTATTTGTCAGATTGGGGTTTCACTTGTTANNGCAGTAAAATATGCAAATACCTATCCGTTTATCTATGGACTGACCGAAAGCGGATTTGATAAAGAGGTGGTACTTGAGACTGACCACCCCGCTGATTGCGCTGCAAAACTGATTAGCAACACTGTTGATATTGGTCTCATTCCTGTGGCGGCACTTCCTTCTCTTAAAGAGTATCATATCATAAGCGATTATTGTATCGGAGCAAACGGGAATGTGAGAACCGTACTGCTCTTAAGCAATTGTCCGTTTGAGGATATCAGAAACATCTACCTCGATTACAGGTCATTCTCCTCGGTAAACCTTACAAAAGTGCTGGCAAGAAACAGCTGGAAAAGAGAATATAAGTGGATAAATACCTCAAAAGTTTTCGATTTCCTGAATATCGGTCTTAATGAGGCTGTAGTACTTATCGGTGACCAGTGTTTTGAATTTGAAAACAGTTTCAGATATAAAGTTGATCTGGCAAACGAATGGAAGAAATTCTCAGGTCTGCCATTTGTATTTGCATGCTGGACAGCCAATAAACAGATTAATAATGAATTTATTACTAAGTTCAACAACGCACTCCGCCTTGGAGTGAATGATATTGATGCTGTTGTTGAAAAATTTGGAAACAGCGGTACAATCAGAGGTGAAATTCTCAAGAAATATCTGGTTGAAAATATTGATTATAATTTCAATGATGAGAAGAAAAAGGCTCTAATGTTATTTCTAGAACTGCTGGCAGAAATTTGATAAAACACCTACTCCTTTCCCCCCCCTGCCCCCCTGAAGGGGGGTTTGTTCTCGTTTATTACTTATCTTTCTAAATGTAAGTGGACAAGCCCCCTTTAGGGGGGTTGGGGGGTCAAAATATGGGGGGTTGAAGGACGAAATAATTGGGAAATAAATTAATTATAACTAACACATATAACTATCAGACTCTAATTATGAAGATAATAGATCTACCATCTGATTTCATTATAAGAGATTTCCAGGAAAAAGACTATGATGAGATAGTCAGATTCTGGCAATTAACTGATCTTGGCAACCCTGACAGGGGTGATACCATCGATATTATCAGAAGAACGCTTGACCTGGGAGGAAAACTGCTTGTGCTTCAATTAAAAGCAGAAGGCAGAATATGTGGCACCTCCTGGATGACTTATGACGGAAGAAGAATTATGCTTCACCATTTTGGAATATTGCCTGAATACCAGCGTAAAGGACTTTCAAAAATGCTTTTAAAAGAGTCACTAAAATTTGTAAGTGAAAAGGGTTCACAGGTGAAATTAGAGGTCCATTCCGGGAACCTGAAAGCAATTAATCTTTATAAAAAATTTGGATTTGCTCTTCTGGGTGATTATAATGTTTACATAATCAGGGATATCTCAAAATTGTTATTTTGATATTACAAGTTATATATTTAATGATTAACTTTGATTTTTGAAGTGCTTTAAATACATATTACAAACTAAGCAAAAATATCATGGCTAAAACAATCACTTTCAATGAGCTGCGGAAGATAAAAGACCAGTTACCCTCCGGAAGTATGAGACAGATTGCAGAAAAACTGGATCTGAATGAAGAAACGGTCAGAAACTATTTCGGAGGGAGAAATTTTGACAAGGGCCAGAGTGTTGGGATTCATTTTGAACAGGGACCTGATGGTGGTATTGTTACAATCGATGATACTACGATACTTGATATTGCACAGAAAATGATCAACTTCTAGTTCATTAACTGGCAGCCTCTTCAAAAGCAAAAGGCTACGTCTTTTGCTTTTTTTATTAAAAATGGACCGATCTGAGATAATAAGATCAGCTGAAAATCAGTATAAACAGATACTTGAAGAATTCTTTATATCTGTCTATAATGAAATATCTCTCTCATCTCATGGAATTGACCATCACAGGAGAGTCTGGAACTATGCAAAAGAGTTCCTGAAACAGATTCCCTCAGAAAATTCTGAAAACACCTTACAGCTCTCTGCTAACCTGATAATTGCATGTTATATGCATGATATTGGCATGTCAGTTGATCCGGGCACAAGACATGGTAAGATTAGCAGAAAATTCTGCATCCGGTTTTTAAGCGAGCACAATCTCCCAAAAGATGGTTTTCAAGCTGCCCTGGAAGCAATTGAAAATCATGATAATAAAGATTATGCTGCCGATTATAAAAAGAACGGCCTTCTGTCAATACTTTCGGTTTCAGATGATCTTGATGCTTTTGGATTTACAGGAATATTCAGATATACAGAAATTTACCTTACCAGGGGAATTGAACCTGATAAGATAGGTATTCTCGTAAGGGAAAATGCCGGGAAAAGGTTTCTTAATTTTTTGAAATCATTCGGATCATATAATGCAATAGTTGAAAGACACACCTCTCGATTTAAATTACTGGATGAATTCTTCAGCAAATACAATACTCAGCTTGCCTCGTATCAGTTTGGATTATCCCATCCAACTGGCTACTGCGGAGTGATCGAGTTATTTGATCATATGATAAAACGAAGAATTGAACTAAGAGAAATTTATCTCGAATCAGAAAAATATCTTGTTGACCCGACTATCAGATGGTTCTTTACCGAATTAAAAAAAGAAATCTCAGTCTCATAGAATAATTTTGCCAGGAAAAAGAATATGTCTAAAACACAATCAAAAATACCAGTACCATTCAATCCTGATGATTTCAGAAAAGAGGGGCATATTCTGGTTGATACTTTATCGGATTATCTTGAAGATGCTTTATCAGGAAAAGAAATGCCGGTATTGCCCTGGAATGATCCTGATCAGCTTGCAGAATATTTTTCATTCGATTCGTTCGGGTGCGAAAAAGAGTCAATGGATCACTTCATAAAGAGAATCATTGAGAATTCAATACATATTCATCATCCGCATTATATTGGTCACCAGGTAACATCTCCCCTCCCGGCTACAGCACTCGTTCAGTTTTGTACCACGCTCCTTAATAACGGAGCTGCAATCTATGAAATGGGACCCGTTAATATGGCAATGGAGAAAAATGTCGTCAATTGGTTTGGATCGGCAATTGGCTATCCCAAAGGTTTCGATGGCATATTCACACATGGCGGCACCGCAGGAAATCTTACAGCAATGCTGGCGGCGAGACAGGTAAAAACAGACTATAATATCTGGGAGGACGGAGTGAAAGAAAAAGAAAGACCATGTTATCTTATTTCTGAACAAGCGCATTACAGCTTAGGGAGAAATGTAAAGATTATGGGTCTGGGTAACAAGTCAGTTATCAGGGTACCTGTTGACAAATGTTTCAGAATGAGAACTGATCTGCTGGAAATGTTAAAAAAGGAAGCAGAGCAAGAAGGTAAGCGAATAATTTCAGTAGTTGCAAGTTCTTGTTCAACAGCTACTGGCACCTACGATGACTTAAATGCGGTGGCTGATTTCTGCGAAAAATATGATCTCTGGATGCATGTTGACGGAGCCCACGGAATGGGTGTTCTCTTTTCGGATAAATACAAATACAGGGTAAATGGCATTGAAAGAGCTGATTCGGTTGTAATCGATTTTCACAAAATGCTCCTGGTTCCTGCACTCAACACTCTTGTTATGTTTAAAAACGGAGAGAGATCATATGAAACTTTTGCCCAGAAAGCATCATATTTATTTCAAAAATCGCAGAAAAATGTATGGTACAACAGCGCTACAAGGACAATTGAATGCACCAAAAGTGCACTGGGAATCATTGCATATTCGGCTTTAAAGTATTATGGAAATGATTATTACAATCAGTATATCGACAGCAGGTATGATCTGACATCCATCTTTGCCCGGTTAGTGCGAAACAACAGCCAGCTGGAGCTTGCAACCGAACCAGAGAGCAACATTATATGTTTCAGATTCGCACCTGAAGGATTTGACGTTACTAAAGTGAATCAGATTAACTCCAATATCCGCGACAGAATTATAAAAGAGGGTTCCTTTTATATAGTGCAGGCAGAACTAAATGGCAAAATATGGTTAAGACTGACTATTATCAATCCTGTAACATCAGAAGACGATCTTAAAGATCTTATGAACAGAGTGTTAACGCTTGGTCAGGAAGGAATCAGAAAGATGGACTGACACCAGGGGTGAATGGTGCAACTTTAATTCTTTTTTCTTTTATTCTTTATCAGCTCCCTCAATGTCGTTCTAGCCAGAATTGCATTTGTGCTGTCACGTATCTCTTTAAACACCTTTTTTATCTGACAGGTATTCTCATCCTTGCAAAACTCGCATGGCCTGTAAGAATTCTCTGATACACAATACATTAGTGAGATTGTACCTTCAAAATGACGTACTACCTCGGCCAGTGACACATCTTCCGGTCTTTTCAAGAGGTAGTAACCTCCGGCTTTCCCCAGATTACTACCCAGTATACCTGCTTTTTTCAGCTCAAGAAGGATATTTTCGAGAAAACTTTGTGGTATTTTTTCTGTCTCAGAAATTTCACGGATCTGCAACGGCCCTTTTCCATATTCCCTCGCTAACCTTGTAAGAGCCACAATTGCATACCTGGTCTTTTTTGATAATATCATGATTTAACCTTAAAGTTCTCGTTAAAGTTAAGTATTAATACCTAACCATTTGTAGTTTTTATGCCAATTATGGTAATCTTAATTTGGATTACATTTGTTCACAAAATCGGTAGACATTATGAGACTTCTATTTTCCTTTTCGTTTTTCCTGTTAATAATTACAGAAGCATATTCACAATCATCAAATGATGTTCTCAATCTTCTGATTCTAAATAAATCAATAAGTCAGCAACAAGCTGATTCATTGCGGGCTGATGCCGCCATTAAGCAACAGGAAGCTGATGCCAATAAAAAATCTTTCCCGGTTTCAGCTGCAAGGCTGATTCAGATTTCAGGTTATACACAGGTAAGATATCAGAATCTTGAAGAAAAAGGTAAAAAGGATGGTTTTGACATTAGAAGAGCCAGGATCGATTTGAATGGGAACTTCACGCCATATCTTTCCTACAGGCTTATGACCGATTTTGCTGCCAGCCCAAAACTCCTTGATGCATATGCCGAGATCAAGTTAAATGATTATTTTAATATAACCATCGGGCAGTTCAGAGTTCCATTCTCTCTTGAAAACCTGACGCCTGTCAGAAAATTAGACGTGATTGACTTTTCTCAAATAGTTGAAGCATTGGTATTTCGAAGTAAAGATGTAATAGGAAATCAGAGCGGAAGAGATATCGGCATCCAGTTAGGAGGGGCCCTGGTAAAGAGTGGAACTAAAAATATTGTAGAATACCGAATCGGAGTTTTTAATGGTTCAGGAATAAATATTCAGGACACAGCAAACAAAGCAAAAGACATTGCTGTCCGGCTTGTAGTAAATCCATTGAAGGGTCTTTCCTTCGGTTCCTCATATTATAATGGTTGGGGAAAGGCAATAAAACCATCTTCATCATATATTGGAAGGAGTCAACCTCATAACAGGTTTGGTCTGGACATTAATTATAGCGCTGCACGCCTGGGTTTCAGGGCAGAATATATAAAGGGTACAGATGGATCAACTGATAGAGCAGGCTGGTATGCTTTGGCAGAATATTATTTAATCCCGCAGAAATTACAGGTTGTCTGCAAATATGACACATACGATCCAGATGAATCTGCAGCCAATAATATTTCAATAAATTATGTGGGCGGCCTTAATTATAACTTTAATTCATGGTCTCGCATTCAGGCTTTTTATACTGTCAGAAAGGAAGAAGGTACCGAAGTGGATAACAATTATTTATCTGTTCAATACCAGATTGGTTTTTGATAATTAAAAAACAAAATGAAAATAGTTAGCAGGTCTTTTTTAATAATTGCTCTCCTGAGCTCAACACTGACAGTTCCAAAATCTTACAGTCAGGAAAAAAAATCAGGCCAGATCAGCATTTCAGGCGCATTTGCTCTCTACCCTATGGTAATAAGATGGGCAGATGAATACAAAAAAATAAATCCGGGAGTCAGGTTTGATATCTCTGCAGGAGGTGCCGGCAAAGGTATTTCCGATGCCCTCAACGGAATGGTTGAGATAGGCATGGTTTCGCGGGAGATATATCCTGAGGAGATTAAGAAAGGAGCATTTCCCATTGCAGTTACAAAAGATGCTGTCGTAGCGGTAGTAAGTGAATTAAATCCTTCCATTAATGACATTCTTTCAAAAGGATTAAAAAAGGATGCAGCTAATAATATCTGGATAACAGGCAGATATACCACCTGGGCACAAGCTTTCGGCGCAAAAGCTTCTCCTATTCATGTCTATACTCGTTCAGATGCCTGCGGGGCTGCTGAAATGTGGGCAAAATTCTTCGGAAAAAAACAGGAGGACCTCCTGGGTGTCGGAGTATTTGGAGATCCTGGTCTGGCACAGGCTGTAAAGAAAGACCCGCTCGGTATTGGATATAATAATATTGGTTATGCCTACGATGCCACAACCAGGAAGCAAATCAAAGGGCTAAGGGTTGTACCGATAGACTTAAATAATAATGGCAAAATTGACAGCGACGAAGATTTTTATACTTCAATGGATGATCTGATTAATGCCATAGCTTCAGGGAAATATCCCTCCCCTCCTTCCAGGGAATTATTTTTCGTTATGAAAGGAAGTCCGAAGGATAACAAAGTGGTTACTGAATTTATAAAATGGGTGTTAACCGATGGCCAGAAATTTGTTAATGAAGCCGGATATATATCACTGACAAAAGATAAAATTGATACGGAGCGAAAGAAGCTAGAATAATATATATGCGTCGACTCAGAGCTGTTAAAGATAAAACTGCCCGGCATTTAATGCTGGGCATTGCCATTTTTACGATACTATTCCTTGTTGTAATGGGCTTGAGTCTGTTTTTCAAGGCATTGCCAATTATGAAGGAGAAAAATCTTTGGGTATTGCTATCATCATCCGATTGGAAGCCTTTCAAGGGAGACTTCGGATTTCTGCCCTTTATTCTCAGCACCTTCTATGTGTCACTCATTGCCATAATAATTGCACTGCCATTTTCAGTTCTTACGAGTATATATCTCAATTCTTACGCTTCAAAGAATGTCAAACGGCTTTTTGAGCCTGTTATAGATCTTCTTTCAGGCATTCCTCCTATTATTTATGGCGTCTGGGGTACATTGACAATCGTACCGCTTATCGCCAATACAATAGCTCCGAAATTCGTAGAATTTTCAACTGGCTATACCGTTCTTGCCGGAGGTGTTGTTCTGGCAGTCATGATAATCCCGCTGCTTATAAGCATCATGGTCGAGGTATTTCGTTCTATCCCCAAAGAGATGACAGATGCTTCTTTGTCCATGGGTGCTACAAAATGGCAGACGGTTAAAAAGGTAATTCTGAGAAAATCAGTTTCAGGTATTATAGCTGCAACTGTTCTGGCCCTTTCCAGGGCATTTGGAGAGACAATGGCTGTATTAATGGTTTGTGGAAATATTACTCAAATTCCACATTC
>PMIL01000211.1:14206-19886 GCA_003157075.1 Bacteroidales bacterium
CTTAACCAAATAGAAAGAAGATACCAGTTCTGATTACCAATATTATGATTCGAAATTGAATATGAAATTTCTGGAAGAGAAAATATTTAAAGTTATAATGATCTGTGCTGCAATGATCATTCTATTTGTCCTTGTATATATCATCGGCACAGTATTTTACAGAGGGTTCCATTCTCTGACTCTTGACATGATTACAAAGCTTCCCGGCGGAGGATTTTATCTTGGAAAAGAAGGAGGGGTTCTGAATGCTATTGTAGGCTCTTTATATATAATTCTGGGGGCGCTTGCAATAAGTATTTTGTTAAGCGTGCCGCTTGTGATGTTTATAAATTTTTATCTTCCTGCAAAATCAATTTTTGCATCACTGATCAGATTTTCACTTGATATTCTTTTTGGGATTCCTTCAATCGTTTATGGCGCCTTTGGTTTTGCTATTATGGTCTATTTAGGAATTCGTGCATCACTTCTGGGCGGAATTTTAACAGTTGCCATGCTCATTATGCCAATAATGATGCGCTCTTTTGATGAGATAACCAGACTTTTATCGCGTGACCTTCCAGATGCACTTCTATCCCTGGGGGCAACTAAGTATGAAATGACAAAAGTCATTTTAAGGCAACTCATGCCTGGACTGGTAACTGCTATCTTACTTGCAGTTGGAAGAGGCATTGGTGATGCAGCTACTGTTTTGTTTACTGCCGGATATACCGATAATATTCCGGCATCACTGAATCAGCCAGCAGCAACGTTGCCTTTGTCAATATTCTTTCAGCTTGGGAGTCCGGTTGAAGAAGTTCAGAACCGTGCTTATGCCTCGGCAATAATCCTAACAGTAATAATTCTGATTCTGAGCTTTTCCGCAAGGTATATTAGTTCAAAATTTTCAAAAAATAAATTATGATATCACAAAATCACCAGCATGCAGATGACATCACAAACTCATTTCCCGGCATGAACGAAGCAATCATATTAAGAAAACTGATTGTCAATCAATCGATAAGAGTTGAAAACCTTGATGTTTACATCGAAGAACAGCATATTCTCAAGGATATCAATATGACGATTCCTGAAAAAAGTATTACCTGTATAATCGGACCATCAGGATGCGGTAAATCTACATTTCTGAAAACACTCAACAGGATGCATGATGAAACTCCGGAAGTGAAGATTACCGGGAAAGTTTTTGTTGATGATGAGAATATTTACGGACCGGGAGTTAACGTTATCGATACCAGGAAAAAGATGGGACTACTTGCCCAACGACCCTGCCCTCTGCCGATGTCGATATATGAGAATGTTGCGTATGGTCCTCGAATTCATGGCATAAAAAGAAGGAAAGCGATTAATCAGACCGTAATCCAGTATCTTCAGTATGTTGGATTATGGGATGAAGTCAGGGAGAGGGTTCATACTTCTGCCACACGTTTATCTATAGGGCAGCAACAAAGACTATGTCTGGCGAGAGGTCTCGCTATCGAACCTGAGTATATTCTTGGCGATGAGGCTACTTCTGCATTGGATCCGTTGTCGACTAAAAAAATTGAAGAGCTTTTTGTCAAGCTGAAAGAAAAATATACTATTATCCTTGTAACGCACACACTGAGACAGGCAAAGCGAATAGCTGACTACATAATATTCATGTATCTTGGCAAAATAATCGAAGAAGGTCCCACTGAATCCTTCTTCAGTAATCCTAAAAAACAGTTAACCAGAGATTATCTCTCAGGCAGTTTTAGCTGATTTGCAGACCAGAACAATATAAACCATGTTACTCAATGATCCGATAGCTATGTAATATTTAAGAATTTGGGAAACAAGATTAAATTTCTCTTTTTTTATTTTAAACCCCCTTTCATTTTCCCCCAAGGGGGAAATGTTTAGCTACTCCTTCCCCCGTGGGGGAAGGTTGGGAAGGGGGTAAAAGATAATAAGAAGAAGAATTGAAACTGTAAAATAACATTCTAAAAAACATATTTCATGAATTGTATAGTAATAGTTTAGGTTTTAACGAATAAACTCCTAATGCAAACAAAGGAATTAAAAAATCAACTCAGCGGTTTAGCCATTGAGGATCAATTGAGGATGCTTGTCAGTCTGTTCCCCGGAAAGGTAATCTTCACTACAAGCTTAGGCATTGAAGATCAGGTTATAACACACAAAATATTCACTAATAATCTTAATATAAAAGTTATTACTCTTGATACAGGTAGATTATTCCCTCAGACATACGATGTCTTTTCCAGTACGATCATCAGATACAAGAAAAAAATAAATGTTTACTTTCCTGATTATGAAGCTGTTGAAAAAATGGTCACTGAAAAAGGGCCATTGAGTTTCTATCAATCGGTGGAGAACAGAAAAGAATGTTGCAATATCAGAAAAGTTGTGCCTCTCAACAGGGCTCTCCGGGGTATGGAGGTTTGGATATCAGGAATCAGGGCGGACCAGTCTGAAAACCGCAATCATATGGACTGGTTGGAATTTGATGAAGGTAAAAATCTTTATAAATATTACCCTTTATTTGACTGGTCATTTGATGATGTGAAGTCCTTTGTAAAAGATAATAATGTCCCTTATAATTCTCTTCACGACAAGGGTTATGTGAGCATAGGTTGCGAACCATGCACAAAAGCTGTAAAACCGGGTGATGATTTCAGGTCTGGCAGATGGTGGTGGGAAAATGATGGCGGAAAAGAGTGCGGGTTGCATATAAAATAGAAGAAGAGAAAGGGAGAAAGGGAGAGAGGGAGACGTAGGGACGAAGAGACTGAGAGACGAAGAGACTGAGAGACGAAGAGACTGAGAGACAAAGGGACGAAGAGACTGAGAGACATAGAGAAAGTGAGATTGGGTGATTAAATGAAAGGTTAAGGTTAAGGTTAAGATTATAATTAAGGATATATAAAATATGAAAACTCAGATAAACATAAGCGATGAGCATCTCAAGGAGCTGGAAGCCGAAGCAATATTTGTAATGCGTGAGGTTGCTGCACAGTTCGAGAACAAAGTGCTGTTGTTTTCCGGTGGAAAGGATTCAATTGTCCTGGTACATCTTGCAAGAAAAGCATTCTGGCCTGCAAAAATTCCTTTCAGCCTGATGCATATTGACACCGGACATAATTTTGAAGAGACATTAAAGTTCAGGGATGATCTTGCAAAAGAATTCGGCGCTGAACTTATTGTTAAATATGTTCAGGATTCTATAGATAATGGCAGGGTCACAGAAGAACAAGGGGTTAATGCAAGTCGTAATAAGGCGCAGTCAATTACGCTGCTTGATGCTATTGAGGAACTTAAGATCGATGTAGCAATTGGCGGTGGGCGGCGGGACGAAGAGAAAGCAAGGGCAAAAGAGCGGTTTTTCTCGCACAGAAATGAGTTCGGGCAATGGGATCCAAAGAATCAGAGGCCTGAATTATGGAACATCTTTAACGGAAGGAAAAATCAGGGGGAGCATTTCAGGGTATTCCCGATCAGCAACTGGACAGAACTGGATGTATGGCAGTATATTCTGAATGAAAACATTAAACTGCCTGATTTGTACTATACCCATAAACGGAAAATATTCAGCCGCAATGGAGTTTACCTGGCCTGGGCG
Source organism: Bacteroidales bacterium (assembly GCA_003157075.1). Classification (GTDB taxonomy): domain Bacteria; phylum Bacteroidota; class Bacteroidia; order Bacteroidales; family VadinHA17; genus LD21. Next base: position 17,805 of record PMIL01000211.1, read on the forward strand.
CCTTTTATGCAACTAAAACCAAATGAAAAGGTCTTTGAAACTGATGTCCGCTGCAGGACTATCGGCGATATAACATGTACAGGCGTAACGTTATCGAAAGCTGATTCGCTTGAAGAAATTATTGCAGAAATAGCTGCTACAAGAGTCACGGAAAGAGGTGGCCGTTACGATGATAAACGTTCCGAAGCAGCAATGGAGGATCGTAAGAAAGAAGGATATTTCTAAACAATTTGAATTTGAAATCCATTAACCGCAGACCTGGCTGCCATGTTACACTTCAAAAATATATTAACAATTTACAATGTTCTAATAGATTTTTACCCCCTTTCATTTTCCCCCAAGGGGGAAAGGTTTTTACTCCTTCCCCCGTGGGGGAAGGCTGGGATGGGGGTTCAAAATTAAAAAACAGAATTGCATAAGTATGAAAATAAACGGTAAAAGTGAGAATAAAAGCCTGCTTAGATTTACAACAGCAGGAAGTGTCGACGACGGAAAAAGCACATTGATCGGGAGGCTTTTATACGACAGCAAATCTATATTTGAGGACCAGATGGAGCATATTGTCCAGTCAGGCAAACGTCTTGGCAGAGAAGAATTGGATCTCTCCCTGCTGACCGACGGTCTGAGAGCGGAACGCGAACAGGGTATAACCATTGATGTAGCTTACAGGTATTTTGCAACTCCAGTCAGAAAGTTTATTATTGCCGATACACCCGGACATATACAGTATACCAGGAATATGGTTACAGGTGCGAGCACTGCAGATCTTGCGGTAATACTTATTGATTCCAGGAAAGGTGTTCTTGAACAAACTATCCGCCATGCGTATATTGCTTCTCTTCTTGATATTCGTCATATAATATTCTGTATAAATAAGATGGATATGGTCAACTTTGAGGAATCCACCTTTGTTAAAATACAGATTGAACTTGCTGCACTTGTAACGAAACTTGAAATTGAAGATGCACAATATATTCCGATCAGCGCCAAATATGGAGACAATGTGGTAGACCGGTCTGAGAATATGGAATGGTATCATGGTAGAACTTTTCTGGATCTTATTGAAACAATTGAAATCAGAAAAAACAAGAATCCTTATATTAAACGGTTCCAGGTACAGACAGTCATACGTCCGCAGACTTCAGCATTTCATGATTACAGAGGTTATGCAGGACGGGTCGCCGGAGGAGTCTTCCGGCCCGGAGATGAGGTTACTGTTTTACCTTCTCTGCTCCGATCAAAAATTAAAAGCATTGATGTTCTGGGCAAAACTATTTCAGAGACAATCGCAGGCGATTCGGTAACAATATCATTAGAAGATGACATTGATATCAGCCGAGGCAACATGCTGGTGTCAGGTGACGACCTGCCGAAAATCAGTCAGGACATTGATCTGATGATTTGCTGGTTCAATGAACGTCCTATGAAACCAGGAGGAAAATACCTTGTGAAATTTAACAGCAATGAGGCAAGCTGTATTATAAAATCTGTGAAATACAGGATGAATATAAACAATCTTGAATATGATTTTGAGAATACAGCGATAAATATGAATGATATAGCATATATCACTATCAAGACCTCAAAACCAATCTTTTTTGACAGCTTTAAAAAGAATAATATAACCGGAAGCATGATTTTCATTGATGAAGGTACAAATGAAACTGTGGCTGCAGGTATGATCGTATGAGTTTGCCACTACCGTCTAAAGGTAGGTTAATCATCTCTTTTACAAAGGCTTTATGAATTTAGAACGCAGAACAAACGAACAGCTAAATCAGAATGGTTTAAAATGTTCTGCGGTTAATGGATTTGGTTTCGCCAACATCAATTAAATATCTTATTTGTCATATTTTCATATAATAAAAAAGAATAGATTTGACCCTATAATAAATAATGCATAGGGGCCTACAAATGAGTTCAATCAGCAAAGAAGAAAAGGAAACGCTGTTTTTTGCACCGGGATGTGCTTTAATGTTATATAAACCGAAACTGGCAGAGAAAATTCTGAGGCAGCTTAATCAAAGCATGGGAAAGGTCGAGTTGCTTCTGACTTGCTGCCAGCATGATCCAAAACTTCCT
>PMIL01000230.1 GCA_003157075.1 Bacteroidales bacterium
AGGATCGAATATTCCGCAGTTTGATCCTAGACCTGCAGCATTCTCATATTCCGGACCGTCAACGAGAACTTTCTGTCCCTTATAAGGACCCGTCTTTAACACAAAATCATCAATGCCTTTACTGCATGACATATTACAGCCAATCCAGCATCCATCAGGGGTATTCTGTGTAAAATTTCTTTTCCATACTGATGAATCTATCTTGTATGAATCAGGATGGCTTCCAAATTTGTAATTCATCACAGGCAGAAGATCGTGATCATTCATTATTTCCATAAGATGAGCTGTCCCAATCTCTCTCATCTGGCATTGTTTGGCATCCAATTCCCTCATTTCCCTGTTGAATCTTTTGCCCCGTTCCATGATCGATTCAAGATCAACAACATTATTAAGGTTACCTTTTATACCGGGTATTTTGCAAACAAGAGCTTTAATTTTCTTATTGCGAAATACTGAACCTATGCCGCCTCTCCCTGCTTGTTTCAATCTTACCTTCTTCCGTTTGGAATCGTAAAAACTAAAATTTAACATCCCTATCAATGAATGTTCTGCAGCTGAACCCGTAGACACTACTCCTATATATTTCTTTTCATTATCATTATCGGCAAATATATCTGTCATCTGTTCAGCCAGAACATGACTATCAGTTGCATCGGCAGGAGCATCATATATTTCCACTTTATGATTTATGCCATCAATAAAAACAATGACCTCTTTATCCGATTTCCCCTGCAATTCGATAGCATCAAATCCGGAAAACTTGAGGAATGGTCCGAAAAATCCCCCAACATTACTGTCCATAACAGAGTTTGTCTGAGGCGATATCGTTACTACCAGTGATTTTCCTGTTCCTGAATATTGAGTTATGCCACCAACCGGACCTGATGAAATAACAATCTCATTATCAGGGTCATCCCATTTAGTATCAGGCTTTGTGCCATCCCAGAGTAACCGGAGGCCATATCCTTTACCACCAATGAATTTTTCTTTCGTGGCAAGGGGTACATTTTTATCTTTTATTTCTCTTGTACCCACATTTATATAAAGTACCTTATCTGTATAGCCTTTGCTCAGAGGGGTCCAGGTATAATCCCATCTTTCTAAAAGTATGTGTTGAGCTTTAATCGACTCTATATCCATAGACTGAGGTGTTTGATGTTTATATATCTGCTTATAAAACACAAAATTAAAACAATTCTATCGTATACCCCATGATATTGATCAGTATGATTTGAATTGGTTTCAAAGGGTTATCCATACAGCAGTATTTAACTTTTTTAATCTTGTAATAACATCAAAAGGTTCTTATCTTTCGGGTAGAATGAACTTAATATTGCAAAAGCTGCAATGGGTTAAAAATGAGATTCTCCGAAGTTAAAAATCATCTTTCTAAATTCACGGTAGGGATAGCCGGGGCAGGAGGAATTGGCTCTAACTGCGCTGTTGCTCTTGCAAGAAGCGGCGTTGGTACGCTGGTAATAGTCGATTATGACGTGATTGAAACACCAAATCTGAACCGTCAGTATTATTTCAAAAGCCAGGTTGGTTTGATGAAAACCGTTGCACTTGAAGAGAATATAAGGAACATAGATCCTGAAGTTAAGGTAATATCTCACCAGAAGAAACTCGACAAATTTAACATTGCAGAAATATTTTCAGGGTGCAATATAATAGTAGAAGCATTCGACAGTTCTGAAATGAAGGAAATGCTGATCGAAACAGTACAGATATTGATCCCGGGTATTCCGATAATTGTCGGTTCAGGGATGGCCGGTTGGGGAAAAACAAATGAAATTACCAGCAGAAAGATTGATGATACTCTTTATGTCTGCGGTGATGAATCGACCGAGGTATCTGAGAATATGCCACCCATAGCACCTCGTGTAGGAATTGTGGCAAATATGCAGGCGAACCTCGTAATTGAAATTCTTATGAAAATAAAATACTGATAACAAATATTATAATGAGGATTCTATTAAATAACAGGGAGGAAGAATTCAGTGACAAGTCAATAAGCGTCAGTGATATGCTTATTCTGAAAAAGTTTTCATATAAAATGAGAATAATAAAGATCAATGGCACATTAATATCAAAAGATAAATATGATTCCACTGTTATACATGATGGAGATGATGTACAGATGCTTTATCTCATGAGCGGTGGTTAAAAAAAAAATTGTAGGTTTGCATCATGATTATCAGGTTTAAATTTATCGACAAGATTCCGGCTGTTATCCGGAATAAATATGTCCTGACTATTATTATNNTGACAGGGAATATTATATTAAACGAATCGAAGATGATAAACAGAAGCTCCATGAGCTGAAAACCGACAAGCATAATCTTGAAAAATTTGCTCGTGAACAGTACCATATGAAGAAATCAGACGAAGATCTCTATATAATTCTTACTCCTTCAGAAGACCGGAAAAACAACAGGAGAAACAGATAAAATCAGTCTCTTTTTTGCCCCCATGCCCCACTTCTTACTCAATTTTCTGANNCAATGTTCTTTGCCCCGATGCCCCTCACTTGTACTCATCTTTCTTTGTCCCGATGTCCCTTGGTACTCAATGTTCTTTGCTCCCCTATAGGGGGATTGGGGAGCTGATCCGGGAAAGAGCTATCTGTTTTTCTCGAGCGCCCTGTAATATACAAGCAGATCAACAGATTTTTCCGATTCTAAAATAACGCCATTCATTCCAAGCAATTCCAGAGCAGAAATATCGACAGGTTTTTTTTCGAAAAAATCCAGGTGAACATAGTTGAGATATTTTACTACGCGAAACATATTAAACCAATCGTAAAAACGCTTTTGAAATGACTCAATTCCGGAAGTATTTTTTCTTATCTCATCCATTTTATTAATAAACTCTTTCTTATCAAGGAACATTCCAAGACCCGGAGGAATCAAATTGAGAATCTCGCCTTCCTGTTGAGGAGTGCTTTTATAGAAACCACCACTCTGCCCGAAAAAAGTCCTGAGTTCTTTAAAGGCCAGAATGTTATATGTCATAAGAGTTGAACTTTTATCATCACTGAGTTTTCTTATTGAGGCACCGGTTCCGAAAGGGACCCTGAAAGAAGTTCTGGGTGACGGATAAACAGTTGTGGAATTCAAATTAATATACCCTCCTGAAGGAACTAGTTTTTGAATAAAATAAAAGTCTTCTCCGGCTTGTCGCCTGTTCATCCCTCCTGCTTTCACATAAGAAAGTGCTTTTACTGCTGTTGCGGATCCGACTGTGTGAAAAACATAAGGGAATCCAGTATACGCCAGTGCTTGAAGGTAATAACGCAGATGCAGCTCATAAAAAGTAATATATCTGTAAATTGATTCAGGATAATTGTTCCCTGAGAGCGGATGTTCAAAATAAATTGAACATGCAGAAACTTCCCGTGATTTCAATACTTCATTGCAGATTGTAACAAGGTAATTTTTCTCAACCGTGCAATCAGCATCAAGATTCAGGATTACTCCATCAGGTTTTTCAATACTGTTAAAACGACGTACTGCTTCATCCATCCCCGTTTTTCTGGCAAGGCCCACACCCCAGCCGTTAACAGAAAACTGTTCAATATCAAAAGCAAAAAGCCGGAAAAAACTTTCATTGTTTTTATTCTTCCAGCTCTCTATATTTATTAAACTTTCCCTGTTATTTTCTATATTTTCAGGGGTCGCATCATCAGGAGTATTTATGACAACTATGACTTCTACCCTGCATTCAGGTTCAGTACAATCTGCAATCGAATCAAGCAGACATATAATGTCCGGTTCATTATATGCAGGAACAACTACTATTATCCCTGTATCCCGGTCAGGTGCCTCAGCAATTTTTTGATCAAAAAGTGCCCTTGTTTCCAGGTAGGCTGAGGCGAAACCCATAAATTATTTTTTCTCAGTCTTGTATTTCTTATTAATAGCATCAAGTACTTTTGATGTTATATCCAAGCCATTATCACCATACAGAACAACGCTTCCGAAACTTTTTCCTAAAATATACTGATAGTTGTAATCTGCTCGGTTTTCCTCAAGGAATTTTGTGATATATTCAAGTATCTGACGATTCATGACCTGTTCT
>PMIL01000317.1:0-138 GCA_003157075.1 Bacteroidales bacterium
ATTAAATGGTCTGCCTGCTACCGGAATCTGGATAATTAATCCGGGAGCAATAGCCGGAACAGGTACCAGTGTTACAATCTCCAACCTGATCCCGGGTACTTATAACTTTGAAGTCACAAGTGATGCCGGATGTATATC
>PMIL01000317.1:222-12665 GCA_003157075.1 Bacteroidales bacterium
CCTGGCACTTATAACTTTACAGTTTACAGTGATCCGGGATGTATATCTCATGCCTCAGCTGACGTTATTATTAATCCCGCACCGGTAGCTCCCGCAGCACCAATGGTTGGAAGTATAAGTCAGCCTTCCACATGCTCGGCACCAACAGGCTCTGTAGTATTGAACGGTTTGCCGTCAACCGGGAACTGGACAATTAACCCGGGGGCAATAGCCGGATCAGGTAACACCATTACTGTTTCAAATCTTATTCCGGGTACATATAACTTCAGTGTTACAACAGCAGCCGGATGTATATCTCATCCATCTGCAGATGTTAATATTAATGCCGCACCGGTAGCGCCAACGGCCCCAATAGCCGGCACAATCACGCAGCCATCTTCATGCGGAACACCAACAGGAACAGTGGTATTGAATGGGTTACCTTCAACTGGGACCTGGACTATCAACCCGGGAGGTAAAACCGGTTCTGGTACAAGCACTACCATAACAAGTCTTGTTCCGGGCACCTATAGTTTTAACATAACAAGTAATGCCGGATGCATATCCCTGCCTTCAACAGATGTAGTAATAATTTCTCCACCGGGAACTCCTGCCACTCCAAGAGTAGGGGTAGTTACACAGCCGACCTCATGTACTTCTTCAACAGGCAGCGTTGAACTGAGTGGGCTGCCGGCAACAGGGAACTGGACAGTTAATCCGGGAGCAGCAACCGGGACGGGTACGACAACAACAGTTACGGACCTTATCCCGGGGACCTATAACTTTACGGTTAGTTTAGCATCGGGATGTACTTCCCTCCCATCATCTACTGTTGTGTTAAATGCAGCTCCGGGTGCTCCTTCAGCACCAACCATTGGCGCCATAACACAGCCGACATGTGCTGTAATTACGGGAAGCGTAATTCTGAATAATCTGCCATCGGGCAACTGGACAATTACTCCGGGAGCAATCACAGGAACAGGTTCAAGCACAACCATATCAAATCTGATCCCTGGGACCTATAAGTTTTCAGTTACCAGTGATGCAGGATGTACCTCTATGCCATCAGAAAATGTTGTTATCAGTACGCCAGGTGGAGTTTCTTCCGGCCTAACATCTAAACTATCTGATTATAACGGGTTTAATATAAGTTGTTTTGGCGGCTCGAATGGATCTGTCACAATAAATCTTACCGGAGATCTGGCTCAATACAGATTTGAGTGGACTGGTCCGGATGGCTTTACATCTTCAGAAAAAGATGTTTCCGGATTAAAAGCAGGGCAATATACTTTGTCGATCACAGACCTTAATAATTGCAGTTCGATTCAGACATTTACACTTACAGAGCCTAAACGTTTAAGCATGACAATTGAGAAGTCTGTCAGCCTGGACGGCAGGTATAATATAAACTGTGCCGGTGCAACAACAGGAACAATAGACATCTCTCCTGTGAACAATGCCGGATCAGTTACTTATCTCTGGGATGATGGTATCTGGGGTTTCTCAAGAGTAAATCTCCTGGCAGGTAAATACAGAGTAATACTAACAGATTCAAATAATTGCACAGCTGATTCCACTATGACTCTTACTGAACCTGATTCTCTGAAACTCAGGTTCGACGTGATAAAGCCATTCTGTCCTGATCAGTCAGACGGATCAATCAATCTGAGTGTAACAGGAGGAGATCCCGGACCAGATTATAACTACAAGTGGTCAAATAAATCTACTGATAAAAACCTGGTAAATATCTCTGGGGGACTTTACACGGTGACAGTTACCGATCAGAACGGTTGTTCAGCGAATGATTCGATACAGGTTAAAACAACTTTTGAATCCTGTCTTACTATTCCAAACGCAATATCTCCCAATGGAGACCTTATCAATGACGTTCTGAATATTGGTAACTCTGAATACTATCCTCGTATGGAAGTAACTATTATCAATAACTGGGGTCAAACAGTCTGGAAATCTGAAAAAGGGTATCCCGTTCCATGGGATGGCCGGAGTAATGGCATAAAATTGCCTATCGATTCATACTTCTATATTATCAATCTCCATAATGGATCGAAACTAATTGCAGGAAGTGTAACAATAATCAAGTAGAACTAAAATCTCCGCGGAAATGAAGAGGGTTATTTATATTTTATTTTTTGTGGTTATTGAACAGATCTCATTTGGACAGCAACTGCCTTTATATAGTCAGTATCTGTACAATAAATTTCTGATCAATCCGGCAGTTGCAGGCAGCGATGGTTATACAAGTCTAAATCTTACGGCTCGAAAACAATGGATAGGACTTTCGGGTTCTCCTCAGATATTCTCTTTCAGCGTTCAGACACGGTTTCTGAAACATAGGGGTGATGTGGAGTTAAAAAACAACAAAACGGTATTCAGACCAGCGAACGATGCTAAAGTAGGACTTGGTGCAACGGTCTTCAGCTATCAAAGCGGACTTATTCAACGAACCGGATTTAACGTTGCATATGCTTATCACCTTTGGCTTCATAATATGACTCAACTCTCATTTGGCCTTTCATTTACAGGTACTTATTTCAGGATTAATGAAAAGATGTTAAATCTTGAAGATCAAAATGATCCGGCTCTTAATGATAATCTTCGTCGTGGGATATTCATGCCTGATGCTATCTTTGGAGTCTACCTGCTTAACCGCAAATACAATATCGGTTTTTCTGCTTACCAGTTATTAGGCGGAGCTGCGAAAATAGGGAATGCAGCTTACTCAAATTATAATTTGTTCAGACATTATTATTTGTTTGGCTCGTATAGCTTTGAGCCAACAAAAGATATTGAACTCAGACCTTCTGTATTACTAATGATGTCTGAACAACAAATGCCATACATAAAACCATTGGCAGAAATTGGATTAAATTTTGTTTATAATGAATCTTTCTGGGCCGGTTTATCATACAGAACCAGTGGAGCTATTATAGCAAACCTCGGAGTGAAGTATTCAAATATTTACATTGGATACGCATTTGACTTTACTCTCCAGGAAGTCCAGCAAATTACTTATGGAACTCATGAATTAAACATTGCCTGGAAATTTGGCGATAGTGCCAGAAGATATAGATGGCTTGATCGCTATTAGACTATCTTTCTTACGTTTTTATTTAATGATTTTTCTTTTAAAAAGCATCAAAATACATAAAAAGTCAAATTCTGGTCATATTAAATTAGCTGTTTGTCAAAATTAAAGTATTTTTCAAATCACTGGAAATACTGAGATTATAGCGCACATAATCAATATCTTACTAAAGAATAGGTTTTAATAATCCTATTCCCTTAAATTTTTTTTATAAATTCTGACTCACTTTTGACGAGTTGGCTTCTTTTTGGTCTGAGCAGAAATTTACTGGTTGTGTTCAGTACAATTTCTTAGATCAACCTAAGGCAAATATCCTCTAATTTACACATAATGAGCATTTACAATTTGTAAGGATAAATGTGATTCTTTAACTTTACCTCATAGATTAATTGTAAGATAGTTTGAAATGTTAAAGATGAAAAATCACTTTTGTTTCATTCAAAATATAGTCAGGTTTATTACCTATTAAAAACAAAGCTGTATTACCAGGGATTAAACAATAAATGATAAGAATTTTATCAACCACGTTCAAGAAAAATTTATGCTATGCCAAAAGGAGCTAACATTATCTTATCAGAAACACATTCGTATAATTCCAAAAATGGCAGGAATATAACAAAGACAAAACAATTGTTTTTCTACCGTCAGTCTGATGGTAATCCTGAAGGTGTTATGCCTGTACTTAAGGTCTTTATAAAATGGATCAAGGAAGGAAAACTGAGAAATAATTTAGGCCAGTGCGGCGTATGGCTAATCGTTCTGGGAGCAATAGAATATAATGTCATTCCAAAATTCCTGTATTTTAAAGAAAGGCTTGGATCAGATGAACTAAATAAAATACCATTGCCAAAGGTTGGGAAAGGCGGAAGTTTTGAACCTACAAATGGCATACATGGGGACATCGAATTCCTTTATGAGATTGACATAAACGAAGCTAAATTGACTGTAAAAAAAGTTAGCTATATCAGCGGAGAACAGATATTTGATTCAGGTCAGCCTCTACGTGTTCATAATCCTGAACAAACTCATTTTGATCTTTTCCACTAAGAACATAAAAATCCTTATATCACCTATTCATCAAAGGATTTAAAGTCCCGATTACCTCATCAGAAAGCTGATTATTTTTGTTTTGAATTTTGAATATGGCGGGTATCTGATCCAGATATCAACCAGATTTGACTTTTCAAGCACAGACCGCATATTGGAAAATGTCTCAAATGATTTTTTACCGTGATATCGGCCCATACCGCTGGGGCCTACCCCTCCGTAAGGAAGATAAGGAGATGCTATTTGCATTACAGTTTCGTTTATTGCTACATTTCCAGACCTGGTCTTTTTTAAAAATTCACGTACAAGTTTTTTGTCACGGCTGAAAATATAAGTAGCCAGAGGCTTTGGATTTTGTTCAATTATGCCGTAAACTTCTCCGAACTTTTCAAAACCGATAACCGGAAGGACCGGTCCGAAGATTTCTTCCTGCATTATCGGATCACCGGGCATCACATCCTTTATGATTGTCGGAGATACAAACCTGGTAACTGCATCAGTATCCCCGCCAAGGACAATCTGACCACTCTTCATGAGCTCTTCAAGCCGGAGGACATTCTCCTGACTGATAATTCTTGCAAAATCGTTACTATTCTTCGGATCATTATTAAAAAACGACCGGATCTCCTTCGAAATAAGTTCAAGGAATCTGTCCTTTACCCTATTATCGATCAATAAATAATCGGGACTGACACAGGTCTGACCACAGTTAATCAGTTTTCCCCAGGCGATCCGTTTTGCTGCAAAATCCAGTCGGGCATCGGCTGCAACCACACAAGGATTCTTTCCTCCCAGTTCTAGAGAAACTGGAGTAAGATTCTCAGCTGCCTTTTTCATTACCAGCTTACCAACCCGGGGACTTCCTGTAAAAAATATATAGTCAAATTTTTGTTCAAGAAGATAGTCATTGGTGGTATGATTACCTTTGATCAATGCGACCAGTTCTCTGGGGATCTTACTCAGTATCAAATCAATTACCTGAGCTACATGCGGTATCTGAGCCGAAANNAAGCTGAAAAGGAAAGTTCCAGGGTGACAGAACCAGGACTTGTCCATAAGCCTGAGGTATTACATAACTTCGTGATATAAAATGCACTACAGGAGTATACACACTTCTGGGCCGCATCCATTTTTTAAGATTACGGATTGCAGTATTCAGCTCTTTAATCACAAATCTGGTCTCAGTGGCAATGACCTCAAATTCCGGTTTATGAAAATCTTTCCAGAGTGCTTCAACAATGTCATTTTCATGAAATATGATAAGGGATCGAAGTTTTTTCAGGATTTCAATCCTGAATTTCGGATCTAACGTGTTACCTTCATTAAAAAATTTCCTCTGGGCTTCGATTATTAATCTGATTTCTTCTTTTTCCATTCTTTTTCAAGAAGTTTTAATTGTTTTGAAATATCTGATATCTGCCTGTCTTCTTTGGACGGTAATGTGCTCATACAATATTCAGCCATAGCCGTAATAGTCAGACTGGGGTTTACACCTATATTACCCTGTATCACTGAACCGTCGGTTATATAGAAATCGGGATACCCATGAACTCTGAGATTCTTATCCACAACACCCGTTTCAATAGTTTCTGACATAGGACATCCTCCAAGGATATGTGCAGTTGTAGGCCGGTCGAAAAAAACTTCAAGTAATATATTCTGTGGAATCCCTGCCACCTTACGTGCATATCGTTCCATCACTTCCTGTCCGACTGGAATAAAAGCCGGCACTCTTTTATTTCCACTGTTATCGATAATCATTTTACCACCAAAAAGTCCATTTTCCCAGATCATCCTCATTGCATTATCAGTCGTCTGCATTACCAGGAAGATAACAGTTGATGTGGACCAGTTAAAATTAAAAACTGTCTTCAGGAATTTTAATGGATGGGTCAGTGTCTCCATAAATAATTTCCAGGTCCTGCCCGCTGAAGAACCGGCACCTCCTACCGAGAGTCCGAAAAACCATTTCATCGCGTTCGAATTATCCGGGTATTTTACCACTTCAACATGGGTTAAGGCATCCGGACTGAAAACGGATGTAATAGCCAGCCCATTATTGAGTTTTTCAAAACCTCCGGATACGGCACAGAGTGTTTCGGCATTAGTCCTTAATTCCTTACCTAGAGTGTCGGACAAGTAAGGTAAGGAGGCATACTTATATTTTTGTTTCAGTAAAAGCTCCAATGTGCCAAGAGCACCTGCAGCAACAATAATTCCTTTTGACCTGAATTCCATTTTCCCCTTGCCTAAAAATGAGGTTGTATGTTTTGTTTCAATATGATATAAATCATCACGCCATGAAATTTTTTCAGCTTTCGTCTCAGGAAGAATCTCCAGTCCCATTTTTTCAGCAAACCATAAATAATTCCGGTCAAGAGTATTCTTTGCATTTTCCCTGCATCCTACCATACATCCTGCACACTCGATACAGCCTTTGCGCAGAGGCCCTATCCCGTTGAAGTAAGGATCCGACTCCTGATCTGATCCGTCTATATTCACTCCGACATGAACTGATTCGAAAGTGTCATGAGCACCCATCTCCCTTGATACTTCTTCAAGCCACAGGTCTTCAGCATTCAGCTTCGGATATTTTGTTCTTCCAAGCATGAATGAGGCAGAGTCATAGAATGGCTCGAGTAATTTTTTCCAGTCTCCGAATCTGTGCCACCTCTGATTGTTGAAAAATTCATCAGGAGGAATATAGAGGGTGTTGGCATATACGAGACTTCCTCCTCCGACACCGGTACCGCTCAGGATACTGGCAGTAGAATAAAATGAGAGTTTCTGAAATCCAAAGCATCTCAATGATGGTATCCAAAGGTATTTTGGAATATTCCAGTTTGTCCTGGGAAAATCCTCCGGATTATAGCGTTTACCCTGCTCCAGCAAAAGAACTTTGTAGCCTTTTTCAACCAAACGAAGTCCGGCAACACTTCCACCGAATCCGGAACCTATTACTATATAATCATATATCATTATAAATATATTGATCAGAATGGTAAGCCGTAAATATATAAAGTCTGCACAACATAAATGTTTTTCTTTTAATTTTACATTAAATCAAAACTTAATCAAAACTTTGTATGAAACCATTATCAATCTTTTTTTCATTTATGTTCATCACATTCTGTTCCGGTTTGAATTGGGGACAGAATTCCCAAACTGCAAAAACCATGACAGCCCAACAGGTAATAGCCCTGATTATTAAAAACACAGGCGCAAATACAATCCCCAATACGGTAGATGTCATCAAAGAAGGTGATCCTCAAACTGTTGTTACAGGAATTGTAACATGTATGTTCGCTACATTGGATGTGCTGAAACAGGCAGTGGCTAAAAACTGCAATCTGTTAGTTGTTCATGAACCCTTATACTACAACCACCTGGATGATACAAAACAACTTCAGAATGATCCTGTATTCCTTGAAAAAAGAAAGTTCATAACTGATCACAAACTGGTTATCTGGCGTTTTCACGATTATATTCATTCCATGAGGCCCGATGGAATTGAGACAGGTATGGTAGAAAAACTGGGATGGAAAAACTACACTGTGAAAGGATCCACCAATCAGTTCGTTCTGCCCGAAACCACTTTGAACGAGCTGCTGAAAAGCCTGAAACAGGTATTCCCTAAAAATGCTTTCTATGTTGTGGGGAACCCGGACTTGAAATTGTCAAATGTAAGGCTTGCTGCAGGAGCTCCGGGAAGCAGCGCTCATATCAGGTTACTGGAGGATAAGAATGTTGATGTTATCCTGGCAGGAGAGTCACCACAGTGGGAGACATATGAATATATGCGTGATGCCGTAGCTGAGGGGAGACCAAAAGCTATTATTTTCCTTGGTCATATTAATTCGGAAGAAGCCGGAATGAACTTTTGTTCTTCCTGGCTTAAGGGTTTCATAAAGGATCTGCCTGTCTATTTCATTGAGTGCGGACCCTCCTTCTGGTCATTTTAATTTGAGAATTTATGAAAAAAATCCTTATTTTCTGGTTTGCTGCAGTACTCCTCTGCACTATACCTTTTATTTCAGGTATCGGACAAAATGCGAATCCAAAATTCAAAGCCATTGCTTTTTATACTGCTAAAAACGACCTGGCACACATAAGTTTTGTACATGAGGCTAACAGGTGGTTTTCTAAGATCTCTGCCATATACAACTTCAGGTATGATTCGACAAATAACTGGAATAAAATGAATTCCCGATTCCTGGCTGATTACCAGGTGGTAATTTTTCTTGATACAAGACCGGATTCCTCAGCTCATAGAGAAGCATTCAGAGAGTATATGGAAAAAGGCGGCGCATGGCTGGGATTTCATTTTTCCGGATTTGCACTGACACCTTCGGCATATCCGCAAAACTGGAACTGGTATCATAACCAGTTCTTAGGTTCCGGAGAGTATAAAGGGAACACCTGGCACCCGACAACAGCCATTCTGCGCGTAGAAAATCATAAAAATCCTTCAACGAGGAACCTTCCTGAAACATTTAAATCCTCTCCGAACGAATGGTATAAATGGCAAAACGATTTAAGAATAAATCCTGACATTCAAATACTTATATCAATAGACTCAACCAGTTATCCGTTAGGCACCGGACCTAAGCTTTATGAGATCTGGCATAGCGGGTATTATCCGGTTGTGTGGACCAACAAAAAGTTTAAAATGCTTTATGTAAATATGGGACACAACGATATCGACTATGATAACAAAACAAACAAAGAATTGTCCCATACTTTTGGAAATGAGATTCAGGATAAGTTAGTTATCGACGCATTGCTGTGGCTGGGAGAAGCGGGAAAGAAGTAGATCACAGCCTAAATGATATGTAAAAAATGCTCTTTGAAGATCTGTTTATAATAGTTCTGCCACGGGAGCAGGAGATCCCTCGCTGACGCTCGGGATGACAGCTCTCTTTGAGACATAAAAGGGGGCAGAAGTGACGATTCGCAAAGACGCTGTCATATATGTCAGAAATTCTGGTGCGAATCGTCACTTCTGCCCCTATAACCGCCTGATTGCCATGTCATCCCGAGCGCAGCGAGGGATCTCTAACACCTATTCACAGATTTAATAGTGGTATCTACTACAAACAATATGAAGAATGCTGCTTTATATTTAATTAGATCTGATAATTGGTTTGTCAGCAATTCCTTAAACTTTTCGCTTATAAATTTGTTTGATTTTTAAATATTAATCCTAAAAAATCATTTTATGAGCTATTATGACAAAGCAAAGGACATATATGATATGTCCGCTCAGGGAAAGATGCTTGAAGCATTTGAAAAATACTATCACAAAGATATTGTGATGGTTGAAGCTACCGGTGAAGCCCGTAAGGGTAAAGAAGCAAACCGGAAATTTGAGACTGAATTTATGGGTATGATTAAAGAGATGCACGGAGGAGGTGTAAGAGCCATAACCTCAAACGAAAAAGAGGCTGTTACTATGGTTGAATCCTGGATGGATGTTACAATGAAGGATGGGAAAAGGAGTATGATGGAAGAGGTAGCTGTTCAGAAATGGAAAGGCGATCAGATTATTCATGAAAGATTCTATTATAATATGGGCAAATAATGATCTGAGAGCATGCAGACATTCTTTATCGCAATATTGTTTGCTCAATGGAAGAAGGCCTGCCAAACATAAGTTTGCAGGCTTTTCTCATTTTGTTTGTCAAGACATATATTACCGGACAAGACTGAAATTAAAAGCACCGGTTTTCGTTATGCCCATAACTTTTAACCACAGATGAAGCAATGACTCTGTAGCTCTTGCACCGGTTATATCTCCAAGATCGATAATATTTTTGTCCTTCCAGCCTAATTGATTCAGCAGCTTCTTTACTTTGGCTTTCGCTTCATCATTATTCCCGCAAATAAAATTTATATGATCTCCCTTTCCTATCATATCGGGATTAATCATCAGACCACACCACATTGTATTCAGTGTTTTTACCACCAGCGTATCAGGAAAAGTCTCCTGAATCTCCTCTGCCAGCGAGTGTGTATTGTTCAGTCCGGGAAGTAAGCTTGGGGGCATCCCTTTACTGAAATCGAGAGGATTTGCTATGTCAATCAAAACTTTCCCTGCAAGGCTTTTTGCTCCGGCAAGTTTAAGTGCTGCCACAGAACTGCTCCCGTGTGTGGCATTAAATACAAGTTCCCCAAAGGCTGCAGCATCGGCAAAAGTACCTAGTTTAACCTTTTGATTGGTTTTTAACCATTCATTAAAGGGAGGATTACCATAGCTGTCCTTTTTAGTGCTGGCCAGTTTATCCTCCACATTTCGGGTACCCAACATAACATTATGTTTAAGTTCCACCAGTTTTGAAGCTATTGTTGTGCCAACAGTGCCGGTTCCAATAATTGCAATTTTCATATGTTTCGCTGTATAATTATCTTAAATAACCAGAATGATCCTTAACTTTTATGCCTGAAGTCATGAGAAATTACTATTTCCGACTCGCGTTATTCCAGTATATTAACTTCGAAACCGGCAATTTGTTCAGGTCTTAATTATAGTTATATAACAATGCACTATAATTCAGTCCTTTTTATAATTTTAAATAAAAATTTAAGCGATGAATTCCAAACTTTTCAGCTTCTTTGGCCCCTGCGCCGCTTTTCTTATCCTCTTTCTGCTTAGCTCAGTTAATTTATCCGGACAGGTCAAGGTCTCGGAACAGGACTGGATAATTCCAACATACAAAGTGAATCCTGCTGATAAGAATCCAATGTTTTTCAAAGGCGAATCTTACCAGGGCGCCTCAAAATATATTTACCCTTACCGGATGAACGATGTGATTGCCAATGATAAATCCGATCAGAAATGGAAAGCGCTTATTCTTGAAAATGAGTATATAAAACTTTGTGTAACACCTGAGATAGGCGGAAAACTTTATTATGGCACTGATAAATCGAACGGCTATAATTTCATTTATAAAAATGGAGTGGTAAAACCGTCCAACATAGGCATGCTTGGTGCATGGGTTTCCGGCGGAATCGAATGGTGCGTAATTCATCATCACCGGGCTTCGACTTTCCTTCCTGTTGACTATGATCTCGCAGAAAATGCTGACGGAAGCAAAACAATCTGGATAGGTGAGACTGAACCACGTCACAGGATGAGATGGACCATAGGTATCACAGCTTACCCGGGTAAATCATATTACTCGGCTGATGTTAAAATAACCAATCCCACTCCCTTCACAAATACTTTCCTGTACTGGGCAAACGTGGCAGCTCACACTAACAAGAATTACCAGGTGATTTTTCCGCCCAGTGTCAATATTGCAACATATCACGCTAAAAACAGCTTCACAAACTGGCCGGTCTCAACTGAAGTTTATAACGGGGAGGACTTTACAAAAGGAGTCGATCTGACCTGGTGGAAGAATTCCCTGAATGCCGATTCATACTTCGCATATGATCTCAAAGAGGATTTTATGGGAGGGTATGATCATGGAAAAGAATCAGGTACAGTTCATATCGGAGATCATAATATAGAGAAAGGTGCAAAATTATGGGAATGGGGATCGGGTGATGCCGGCCAGGCAACTGAAGCCAGGCTAACTGACAATTCAGGTCCGTATGTGGAGATCATGGTAGGTGCATTTTCCGATAATCAACCTGATTACAGCTGGATCAGACCTTATGAAGTGAAATCATTCAGGCAATACTGGTATCCGGTAAAAGATATTCAGGGATTCAAATATGCAAATCTTAACGGAGCTGTAAACCTTGAAAAAAGAGGAGATAATGAAGTCTTTCTGGGCTATTACTCTACACAAAAAGTAACAAAAGCTAAAATTCTCCTGAAAAATAAAGATGAAATAGTTTTTGAGAAAACAATGGAAGTTTCGCCTGAAAAGACTTTTACCGGTTCAATTAAAATCAATAATGCTTTTAATATGACCGACCTCTCGACAGAAATGATCAATTCTGAAAATAATGAGGTACTTGTTGCATACCAGCCGGTAGAGCAAAAAAAACCGGATAAACTTCCGGAAACAGTTAAAAGACCTCCCCTTCCGAAAGATATTCCGACTGTCGAAGAACTATATCTGACAGGAAGCCGTATTCTGCAGTTTTATAATACGACTCTCAACGCAATGGATTATTTTGAAGAAGCATTAAAAAGAGATCCTTCCGATATCCGGACAAACACAGCCTTGGGCAATATACATCTGAGAAACGGAGAATACGATATTGCACGAAGCTGCTTCAGCAAAGCAATAAAAAGACTCACAAAGGATTATACACGTCCTTCCAATTGTGAACCACTTTACCTTGAGGGTCTTACGCT
>PMIL01000327.1:0-6451 GCA_003157075.1 Bacteroidales bacterium
TTTAAAGAACAACCTTTTTGTCGTGATTAACGGCGAAACCACACAGGTTACTGATGAGAAGAACAGCGACATCGTTTACGGACAGATACCGTCGAGAAATGAATTTGGCATAGACGCCGGCTCATTCTGGTCGCCGGATGGGGAATTGCTTGCTTTTTACAAAACGGACCAAAGCGAGGTGGCTGATTATCCATTGGTCGACATTTTTGACCGTATTGCCAAGGCTGATCCAATTAAATATCCAATGGCAGGTATGAAAAGCCAGAAAGTCGGGCTGGGAATTTTTAATCCTGCCCTTAACGAGGTAGTTTATCTTCAGATAACAGGTCCCGAAAATCAATATATTACTTCGGTAAGCTGGGATCCATCATGCAGGTTCATTTATGCAGGCATCCTGAACCGGGACCAGGACCATTTTACAATGAACAAATATGAAACCGGTACCGGGAAACTGGTCAGGACACTGTTCGAAGAGAAGAACGACAGATATGTTGAACCGATGCATGGATTGTATTTTCTTGAAAATGATGCATCAAAGTTTATCTGGCAGAGCCGCCGTGACGGCTGGAATCATCTTTATCTTTATGATACGGAAGGGAATATGATCAGGCAGATCACCCATGGCAATTGGGAAGTGATCGACCTCATTGGCTGCGATCCGCAGGAGAATTCGGTTTTTTATGAATCCACCATGGAAAGCCCCATTGAAAAACATCTTTATAAAACCGAGATTAAATCCGGTAAGATCGAACGGCTGACTGCGTCTGAAGGGATGCACAACAATATTGCGGCTGAGAGCAGGAATTTTTTTATAGATGTTTTCAGCAGCCCGAAAATGGCTCGCGCTTATTATTTGCTCGACAGAAAAGGAGCATTGCTTACCACGCTGAAAGAAGATATAAATCCATACAAGGATTACAAAACCGGCGAAATGTCGATTTTCACCATAAAGGCTGACGACGGCCTTACTGATCTTTATTGCCGTCTGATAAAACCGGTCGATTTTGATCCTGCAAAAAAATACCCGGTCTTTGTTTATGTTTACGGCGGACCCCATATACAGATGATCAATAAATCATGGACCGGAGGTGCAGGGTTCTTCCTGAATTACATTGCCCAGCAGGGCTATGTGGTTTTTACCCTCGACAATCGAGGTTCATCAAACCGGGGATTTGAGTTTGAAAGCATCATTCACAGGCAGGTTGGTGAAAATGAGATGGCCGACCAGATGGATGGGGTCCGGTATCTTAAATCGCTTGCTTATGTTGACACCGCAAGATTTGGCCTGAATGGCTGGAGCTATGGCGGTTTTATGACCGTTTCGCTCATGCTGCGTCACCCCGGTGTTTTCAAGGTTGCGTGTGCCGGAGGTCCGGTTATCGACTGGAAATGGTACGAGGTAATGTATGGAGAGCGATACATGGATACACCCATGCAAAATCCAGAAGGCTATAATAAAGCATCACTGATTAATTATGTAGGCAACCTGAAAGGAAAACTATTGATTATTCATGGAACCAACGACAACACGGTCGTCTGGCAAAATAGTCTTACGTTTTTGGACGAGTGTATCAAGCAGGGGAAGCAGGTTGATTATTTCGTATATCCCGGGGCAGAGCATAACATGGTTGGCAAAGCAAGAGTGCATCTTTTCGAAAAGATATCAGGCTATTTCAATGATTATTTAAAATGATCTTGGTATTTTGGAGGTAAATATGTTCCGGCTAAAAGGGATCGGAGCTTCTGTTTATTCAGGGGAAGGCACTATTGACTATTCTTTTACAATTTTTCTAAACTCATAGGTCTTGCCGCTTTCCAGTTTTATCAGGTAGGGTCCAGGAACAAAGTTTGATGTCTGAATAATTGTCTTTTCGAAGAAATTACCTTTCAAAATTATTTGACCGCCTGAGTTTATAATTTCAAAATATGTTTGTTGTTTGCTGCCCTCAATTTCAATAACTAATTCATCTAAAACAGGATTGGGATAAATTTTAATTTGTTTGCTAAAATTTATTATCTCAGTGCCCTGTACTAAAAGACTGATTGAATTTGAAGGCTCAGAACTGCATCCATCTGTTGTGACAATAACATAATAATCACCATTTGAAATTATTTTATAATCTTGGTTTGTCGCACCATTTATCGGTCCGGATTGATTATACCACTGATTCCCAATAATAGCGTCTGAGAGTAAAATATTTCCGTTTTGAGTTATAGTAGAAGTCAATGGTTTTGGCTTAACCTCGATAGGCAGTGTAGATTCAGCACCAGCACCATAAGAATTAATTCCTTTTACAGTAATATTGTCAGATGCTGCTGATTTTCCAAAATCCAGGATTATGCTACGGGTTCTGCTCATACCAGTTGCACCTGCCGGAAGTGTCCATTTGTATAAACTTGCATTATTTATACCCGGAACGGAGTAGGTTATTGATTTTTGTCCCTGGCAAACAGTTGAAGCACCAGAAATCGCACCCGCACTGTCAGGAAGCTGATTTATACTGTCAGGTTGTTGATTTACATTAATTGTCCAATCCACGGAGGCTAATCCATTTTCAGCAACGATTTTTAAATTTACAGGTTCGGAGCAATCAATGGCACTAACCCCGGACACCAGTCTTCTTCGACCGATATAGGCATTCGCTTTCTCCGATAAAGTAAAATTTATAACAAGGCTATCAGTTATTTTATCAGCAGGCATTTCTGCCACAATAGTTGCATCAGCATGATTTATAGTCGATTTGACCTGGCCAGTTAAATTAAATGAAAACAAATGAGCCTGATCTGATCCCGTTGGGCTATAGTAGATAGGGTGCATAAGTATCTGAACCCTGTCACCGGGGTGAAGCGTTTTCAGATCCAGCATTCCGAAATTCCATCTCTGGCCATTGACAGTAGAAGCGTCTGAGTAATACTTATTAAAGTTTATAAAATATGCTTCATAATCTAAATCGAAATCTTTCAGGAAAGCCTTTTTAAAAATAATTGTCTCTCCGCCAACAATTGCACTTTCATAGTTTTTAAATGCTGCAACGTTTGGATTTGGAAATTCTTTCCAAAAATACCAGTTCACATATTTATAAGTGTAACAGAAGTTTGAACCGTGCGAGGCTGTTCCTGTAATAAACAACCCGTTATCTCTCAGCCACGAAAGTTCCTGATGCAAAAAAATGACAGGATCAATTTTATAAACTAATTGCAACGTGATTAAATCATTATGCCAGCCAATCTCATGGTGGAAAACATTCTGCATTTTTTTGAGCGAAGGAATAATTAATTCATTATGAACCGCCTTATTCCCGGGATTGGCTAAATAGTAATTAGCCGTGTGTAGAACAAAATAAGTTGACCGGAAACCAACGTTATTTTCAACCTTTGACAAGTTGAAGGCTATATCTAAGTCTAAATCAATATCATGCCTGAGCCCGATAATAATTTTTTTCGGGTTGATTGTCTTTATGAATTCATTTATTGGTAAAACTATATATTTACT
This sequence comes from Bacteroidales bacterium, assembly GCA_003157075.1. GTDB lineage: Bacteria > Bacteroidota > Bacteroidia > Bacteroidales > VadinHA17 > LD21. Next base: position 3,494 of record PMIL01000327.1, read on the forward strand.
GGTATCGCTGATCTCATTAAGAAAATCAACATATTTCCTGTAGGTAAAACCTGAATCGGATTTTGAATTAATGAATTTCCCGTTAATTGTATCTGGTTGGAGTAAATATCGGTAATTCTTTATTGTATCGGGAGATAGGCTTTGGTTAATGTTATAGATCTCAGTGTATTCTTTCCTGTTTTTTTCCTGGCTATAAATATAAGGGACAAAACTAAAAAGAAATAAAACTAGAAAAGCAAATAATTGTTTAGGGCTAATCATAAAATTAGCAATATAAACACTGAAAATTAAGTTTTATAATCTCTGCTCCAACNNTCTGGTCAGGTGTTTTAGCTTAGCTTACTATCTTGCCAAAAATAGCAATTCCGGTAATATTATTAGTATCCGTTCAAATTATTTTATAAGCTGATAAATTAGACCATTAATAACATTAGCAAATTATGATGCCCCGCAGCTTAGGCTTCCAGAGTTCTCTTGATGTTTTTTTGGAAACAACAATAAAACAACACCTCCGATTCCCATAACTGCAACACCGACAAGTAGCGACCAATTGAACGGCAGTAAAAATGTTCAATATCAACCCCGGGATAATAACAATGATTCCGGCTCTTTTCGTGATAAATATTTTTAGTTAACCTTCATTTGAAAAAGAATGAAAAAGCCTTGCCACATTCTGCGTGGCAAGGCTTTTATTCTTATTTTTCAGTGAATCAGATTACCTCTGGTTTATTGTGGTTTTGAGACAGCATTAGCGTCAAGGACGACTGCAGTCTGAGCCAGGGCTCTTCCATTCATTGAAGCACCTGTCTTAAATGTAATGCCTGTCTTGCATAATATGTTTCCTTCAAAATGTGAAGTTGTTCCCAGAGTAGCTATCCCGGCAACCTGCCAGAAAATGTTCTTAGCCAATGCACCTCCGTTAAGGGTTACATTCACAGCATTGCTTACTGTAAGGTCCTTTGAAATCTGGAAGATCCACACATCGGTTTCGCTACCCGAAATAGTAATACTGGATGGTACTAAAACCGTGCTCGACCATTTATAAAGGCCAGGCACCAGAGTTTTACCTCCAATATTCCCGGCGTATAATTCCGTAAAATCCGGTAATGTTCTTCCTGCGGCATTTGTATAGGCAGTTTCCATATTACTGATAGCCGTTGTCATATTTGCAGGAGTCGGACTAGCATAGGCAGGGGCATATATGTTTCCAGTAACTAATGAAGAAGTGGAAAAAGCACCTCCTGCCGGAAGAATCAACGCAAATCCTGTTATGAAAGTCGCGGCAGCCGGACTAATTCCAATATTTCCTGTAATATGGGTAGTTCCTGTAGTAGAGATTTTTGTCTTAGCCAGTATAGCAAAATTAGCAGCTGTTCCAAGATCTACGGCTGTGAGATTTGCCAATGCAGCACTTGTTGTAAAACTCCATTCGATATTGGCGGCCAGTGCATTACCGGCTAAATCTTTTGCTCCGGTAGTTATCGTGGCAGTATAAACAGTAGAGGCTGAAAGTACATTTGTCGGAGTAAAGGTTGCCGTTGATCCGGTAGAAGTCACTGTACCGGGAACAGCTGTTGTCCCTTGCTTTAATGTAAATGAAGAGGTTAACGTTGAAGGATTCATTGCTTCACTGAAGTTTATTGATACTGCCTGGTCGCGACCAACTGCTGTTGCATTGTTAAGCGGGCTGGAAGAATTAACAAAAGGCAAAGTATTATCTGATACAGCACCAGTTGTGAAGGTGAAGGTATGATTGCTCAGCATGGCAATTCCTGCCTCATTTTTAGCTCCGGTAGTAATTATTCCTGTATAAATTTTGCCGGGAGAAAGGACATCTGTTGGAGTAAAAGTGGCAGACGTACCTGTGTAGGTTACTACACCGGGAACAGATGCTGACCCCTGGTTTAGCATAAAAGTTAAGCCTGTGATCGTGGATATATCCATCGGTTCGTTAAATTCAACTTCTACCATTCTATTGATGGCCACCTGAGTAGAATTGTTAGCGGGGTCAGTTGAAGTCACTGTGGGCGTTCCACCAGTATCATTAATTTTTTCGCAACCGGCAATAAATACAATCAATAGCATTACTATGATTGAAAACACATTTTTTAATTTCATTTATTTATTTTTAATTGTAATGAATGATTATGCAACAAAGATACTTGCTCCTGTCCTGTACAATGTTACATGTTTCTATAAAACAATTATATAATTCACACATTTAAAATATGTTACATCATCCAAACAGAGGATATCATGAATATAATGGAATGATTCTTCAAATTTTGTAGAATTCACATTTAAGCGCAATTGATTACAGGAGTTATTTCCTGATGTACAAGAAGGTCTGATATATAAAAGAGATAGCCAGTTTCTGGCAGGGAAAATTGAATCAGAGTGCAGCAATAATGTAAAGTAGTTCCAGGTTTGTTTTTCCAAGCTTGAACCCCAGCAATTCTATCATTTCTTTCTCCTTACCTTCGTGAAAGCTCAAATCATGCTCGGTGACAGTTGGGAATTTTTGTTTGAGTTTTACTTTTGTCTTTTTCCAGTATCCTGTCGAAATATTATCCATAAGAAGGCCTTATTGTTGTATTACTTCTGTTAAGTCGATTTTAAATATTTTTTTGCCTTATTGATCCAGGTAATTGATACCGGCCTTATAATTCAGAAATAATCTTTCTTATCTCTTCTTTTGTTTTGCCAAGTTTAGACTGAAGCCTGCCAAGCAGCTCATCCTGTTTGCCTTCCACAAACAATAAATCATCGTCTGTCAGCATTGCGAATTTTTGTTTCAGTTTCCCTTTTATCTCTTTCCAATTACCTTGTATTTCAGTAGAGTTTTTCATGAATATCTGAATTAATTAATTTACAATTAAATATCATGACAAAAATGATAACTTATATAAAACAAATTATTACATAATTCCGTGAATAAGTTACATCATTCACATATAA
>PMIL01000327.1:6589-6728 GCA_003157075.1 Bacteroidales bacterium
TTATTAAATTTCAAACTAAAAATAACAGACTATTATATAAGCTTTAAAAAAAACAATAATGAAGAAGTACATTTTTATCATCCTGACAGTTCTGGTATCACTGCAAATATTGACGAATTGCAGGAATCATTACCAGTTT
>PMIL01000224.1 GCA_003157075.1 Bacteroidales bacterium
ATCAAATAATGATCGCTATGAAACGTTTAATTTTAAGACCAGCAATTCTTCTGGCAGTTTTATTAACAGGTTTTTCGGTTAATTTGAAGGCGCAGGATTTAGCTTCCGCTATTCTCCTGACAAAAAGTGAACAGTATGACAAAGCCCAGGCAATGTTCACGGATCTGATTAAGAAAGAACCGGCAAACAGCAAAAATTATTTCTTTTTAGGAGAAAATTATCTTCTGGATTATTTTGCCGACACTATCTCCAACTCATTGACAGTTGCTGCAAAATCAGCTAAAGAATATTACCAGAAGGGAGTTGATGCCAATGCTTCTGATCCCCTTAATTATATTGGGCTCGCTAAAGTAGCCTACTATCTTGGAGATAATAAGACTGCCGTCGATATGCGTGCAAAGGCCAGGGGTCTTCTCCTTCCTTTCAAAAATATTAAAAAGATCGTACCGCCGGCCCCAGATTATGCATTCGCACTTGCAAAGATTGCCGAATCCTATATCAAGGATGGAAAAGTTGATACATCCCTGGCTCTCCCTCTCATTCGTGAGGCTATGAAAATTGATAATAAAAATAAAGATGTCCTTTTTATTGCCGGTGATATATACATTCTTAATAATGATGGTTCAAAGGCAATCTCATTCTATAACCAGGCTCAGTTTGCAGATCCAACATCACCTACTGCAAACATGAAGATTGGTAATATATATGTTAAGGGACGTGCCCTTCAGGCAGCAATCCCATATTTTGAACAGGCAATACAGCTAAACGCAAATTTTGCTCCAGCCTATCGCGAGCTTGGACAGGTATATCTGCTCGCACAGAGGTTTGATCAGTCAAAAGAGAATTTTAAAAAATATCTCGACCTTACAGCTGGCAACATCCCCGCAAAAACAAAATATGTGAACGCACTTTTTTATGCAAAGGATTATGATGGTGTTATAAAAAATGTTGAAGAGATATTCAAGGTTGACAAATCAAGGTCTTATATGAACCGTATTGCTGCATATTCAAGTTATGAAAAGACTCCACCTGATTATGACAAAGCTCTTGCTTATATGGAAACTCTTTTTAAAACCGTCGCTCCTGAAAGAATACTCTGGAAAGATTACCAGTATATGGCAAGGATTCTGGTTAAAAGAAACCAGAATTATCCGAAAATGGCTGATGATGTAACCAGCGCCGAACAGCTGCTTGAAAAAGAAAAGAACAAACTGGCAATAGCAACCACCGCTGCTGATAAAGCCAAATACAAAGCCAGCATTGAAGATATGACAACCAAGCTTACTCCTCTCAAGGCTGATCTGGCAAAATCAAATGCTGAGATCGACAGGGCTTTCGGTGAATATGCAAAGGTTCTTAATCTGAAACCTGGAGACAAATCCCTTTTGAGTGAAATAGCCAGCAACTATAATTTATTCAGACGTTATGACGGTGTTGCAGTAACTTTGAGTAAAATGCTCGATCCCGCAAAGGATAATACAGAGGATCTCATGAGAATCGGAAGAGCATATTATAATGGTGAAAAATATAAAACCGCTGACTCGGTGTTTAATTCAATAATTCAGAAATCGCCGAAGTATATACCAGCCTATCTCTGGACTGCAAATACATACTCAAAGATGGATCCGGACTTTAAGCTCGGACTTGCAAAACCAAAATTCGAAAAACTTATTGAGGCAGCAAAATCCGATTCTATCGCAAATGCTGCTGCAATGATGGATGCATTCGGCTATCTGAGTTATTTCCATATGCTTAACAACAACTTCAGCAGGGCAAAAGATTACTATAACAGGATGATTAATCTTGATCCAAACAATAAAGAGAATAAGATAAAAGGATATAACGGTATCGGTTCTGTTGAACTCCGGTCAACAACAACTGAAAAGACAAATGAAGGAAGGCTGCCTTATTTATCAAGAGCAACAGAAGCATACAATAAAATTCTTGCACTTGACCCAAATAATGCAATGGCAAAAGGACAGATAAATTATATTCACGAATTTGAGGCACAGATTAAAAAAGGAATAAACCCGAATGAGATAAAAGGAGTAATAACAAATACTGCAGGTCAGCCTGTTCCGTATGCATCAATAAGAGTGAAAGACACCGCAGCTGAAAACCTTTCAAATGGCAAGGGTGAATTTAAATTTGAAATACCTCAGGGTTCGGAAATACTGATAATCAGTGCCAAAGGCTATAAATCACAGGAGATTCCCATTACTAAATCAAGGGTATATAATTGCGTATTGGCACAGTAAAAAAAGGTTTAAAATATGTAAGTTAAAGTATAGGGTATGAAAATGTTTAACGGTCTTATTATAAAGAGAATTATTCTAAATAATTCTAAACTATTCTAAAAGTTTAACATTATTGTTTACTCTATTGGAAAAAAACAATTCATAATATATATTTGCAAATCGTAAAAATCTTAAACCTAAACAAATTGATAAAAAATGAGTAAACAAGGAAGTTCGTTCAAAGATGTGTTGCAGAATGTTTTTGCAACTGGTGCTATTTTAATAGCGTTTATAGTAGCCGAGGTTCTGTTCACACAGATCATGGGTAATCCTGTAAATTTTGAAGGTGGTAATCCGGCCGGAAAAGCACTGGAAGGCAACTATCTTGGGATCATCTATAAAGGTGGTCAGATTGTGCCTATTCTTATGACCTGCGTTTTGGTTCTTATCATTTTCATTATTGAAAGGTCAATTACACTTTCAAGAGCAAAAGGTAAAGGCAGGCTTAACACATTTGTAAGTGAATTGCAGGCTGACCTTGCATCTGATAAGATTGAAGAAGCAATGGAAGCATGTGACAGACAAAAAGGATCACTTGCCAATGTAATGAGAGCCGGTCTGACACGCTATCGTGACCTTCAGAAAGATAAAGAACTTGAAAAGGATCAGAAAATTCTGTCAATTCAGAAATCATTCGAAGAAGCAACCGCTCTTGAACTGCCGATGCTTTCAAAGAACATGGTTATATTCTCAACTCTTGCTTCAATCTCAGTGTTGATCGGTCTTATCGGTACTGTTCTTGGTATGATCCGCGCATTTGCCGCACTTGCACAATCAGGCGCTCCCGATGCTCTTGCTCTTGCAACAGGTATCTCTGAAGCTCTTGTTAACACTGCATTCGGTATTACAGGATCAACTTTAGCAATTATAGCATTCAACTATTTTTCATCAACAATCGATTCATATACATTTAAAATTGACGAAGCAGGGTTCAGTCTTACCCAGAATTTTGCCGCTTCACTGAAGACCAACTAATTTTAAATTTATCTTTTGGTTTAATTTATATAAATAAGAAACTACATGCCAAAGATTAAATTACCAACAAAGTCGCCCCATATCGACATGACGCCGATGGTTGACCTGTTCTCAGTGGTGCTGACATTCCTTATGTTGACTACAACCATGAGACAGCCTGAACCGGCTCCTGTTGATACGCCTACTTCAATATCAGAGAAAACAACGCCTGACGCTAATTGGATGACTCTTCTTCTTTCAAAAGACGACAAAGTATTTCTTAATTTTGATAATGGTCCTGATACATTATTGGCTTTCAGGCCAAAGATACTTATCGAGATGGGAAAAAGATACAGCATTGAATTTACAGATGCTGAGTTAGCAGAATTCAAAAAATACCCTTCTTCGATAGGAGTTCCAATTTTGAAAATGAAGGAATTCCTGGATTCAAAAGATAACAAGGTAAGAACTGCTATGCAAACAGGTATTCCAATTGACTCAACCGATAATCAACTCGCCGACTGGATCTACTGTACACGATCAGTAAATCCGAATGTCCAGGCACAAATTAAAGGTGATGCAAAAACCGGTTTCGAGGTAGTGAAGAGAGTCCTTGATATAATGGCGGACAAGAATGTGTTCAAGTTTAACCTGATCACAACTCTTGAGGCAGTTAAAATTAACCTCGCAGAAATACAGAAGTGATATGGCAGAAATAATTCAAGAGGAAAAAGCAGGCGGGAAGAAAAAAGCTAAGAAACATGCCCCGCATATAGATATGACACCTATGGTTGACCTTATGTGTCTGCTTATCACATTTTTCATGCTAACCACGGCTTTCAGTAAAGCAAAGATCATGGAGATCAACCTTCCTGAGAAACTCAAGGATAAAACAGTTGAGCCTCCAAAAATCTCAGCCAGCCGTACTCTGAACATAATCCTTGGTCCTGATAATAAACTATATTGGTACCCGGGAACTGTAAAACCAGAGGACTATGGTAATCTGCCTCCTTTGCAGGAAACAGATTTTAGTGCAAATGGTATTCGTCCGCTTCTTCTGGAAAGAAACAGATCTTTGTTTAAAAAGATTGACGATTTCAAGAATCAGGTAGTGTCAGGGAAAATTATTATGGCACCCGATTCAGTCACGAAATCAATCAGTAAGTTGAAATCGGATGATGATACCGGTCCAATTGTTCTTATAAAAGCTTATAAAAAAGCAACATATGGCAACTTTGTGGATATTCTTGATGAAATGAACATCTGCGGAATAGCCCGTTATACATTTGTTGACATTGCTTTTTATGAGAATACTATGGTGGAACATGCAGCTGGTATAGCGTCAACTGCTCCTGCTGCGACTCCAAGTAAAAAATAAACCGTAAACCTATAAAAGATGGCAAATAATTCGAATAATGCTCCTGCCTTTGATGATATAGTATTCGAGGAAAGGAATAAGGAATACGGAGCTTACAGTCTGCGTAAAAGGTACAATCGCAATGTGTCTATTGCTTTACTGATAGGTGTGTTAATAATTGCAACTGCTATTATTACTCCGTATCTTAATGCAAAAGCAGCAGAAAACAGATCTAAACGTGCTGAAAGGCAGGTAGAGATAAAGATGGAGAATCTGGATCAGCCTAATCAACAGGTTGCCCCTCCTCCTCCCCCTCCGCCACCGCCGACAGACGTCGTTCAGCAGCAGAAATATGTTCCTCCTCAGGTTGTTGACTCAATCAAA
>PMIL01000119.1 GCA_003157075.1 Bacteroidales bacterium
TAACATGATGAATTTCATGGAATTTGTCAGCGATAAGTATGTTTCGCTCCTCGTCGATCATTCATTTAATGGTTTCTTTTTCAATAAGGTGCCACTTTTAAAAAAGCTCAAACTGCGAGAAGTAGCTTCATTAAAAATCTTATATGGGGGAATAAACGACAGGAACAATCCATCGATACAACAGGGCCTATTTAAATTTCCATCTGACATCAACAATATCCCGCTTACTTACACACTTGGATCGAAGCCATATATCGAAGGGAGTGTTGGGGTATCAAATTTATTCAGGGTATTACGTGTCGATATAGTTAAACGTATCACTTATCTTCAAAATCCCAATGTTACATCTTTGGGTGTAAGGGCTCTGTTCAAACTTGATTTTTAGATACACTTAAATTTGCATAAATTCATATTGGAAAATTTAAACTGAAAATTATGGAACCAGAATCAATCATTTTGCTGAAACCTGAGACAGATAAAGGAGAATCAGTATTTAAAGCCCTTCAGAAGCGTCAGACAACCCGTGAAATAAGTGATAAGAAGATATCACTCCAGATTCTTTCGAATCTCGTATGGGCCGCATGTGGGGTAAATCGTGAAAAAGGNNGGAAGAACTGCAGCAACTGCAAGCAACTCGCAGGAAATTGACCTTTATGTTGCGATGGAAGAGGCAATTTATCTTTATGATCCTTTTAAACATACTCTAATCCCGGTTATCGAAGGAGACCTGAGATCGCTGGCAATTGGAAGAGGTCAGGCGAATTTTGGTGATAAAGCTCCAGTTCGTCTGATCTATATTGCAGATATAAATAAACTTACAAATACCGCTGGTTACAAGGAGCCGGGTCTGCTTGACAGTGAAACCCAAAAGTCATACTATTTTGTTGACACAGGTATAATGGCAGCCAATGTATACTTGTATGCTGCTTCCGAGGGATTGGCGTCGTGGTTTCATAACTGNNACTAAACTGGAGGTTTGACGTAGTCGCGGATCTCTTTGTTCCTCATATAAAAACCTTAAAATCACTTATTATAAAAGGGGTTTTGCCTATTTTAATAGTTAATGTTTGTTAAAAAGATAATAAAAACGGAATATTTAGTGCTTTTGATTGTCTACTAAGTGAAGAAATTTCACAGCTTTGCAAACTTAAATATTTCAACGCTGTTTAATAATTCATCAGAATCTGATTTTTCACTAATGTATACTAAATGAGATCTATTATTATTATTTTAACAATTCTGTTTCTTTTTAATCCATTGGTCAGTTCACAGTCAAAAACAAATACATCAATTTCAGGTAAAGTATTTGATAAGTCTACAAATCAACCTCTGGAATATTCAACGGTTTCAGTAATAAACAAAGAGTCCGGAAAGACAATAAATGGAAGTATTGCTGATGTACACGGAAATTTTGTAGTAACAGATGTCCCATATGGCACTTATAAAGTAGATATTAATTTCATTGGTTATGAAAAAAATACCATTGACAGCATATCCCTTAAGCCTGGCAGACGTTCAGTTTCATTGGGAACAACATATCTTGCTTCATCAATGCATAATCTCCAGGGAGTTACCATAACGGGTGATAAACCGATCATTGAAAACAAAATTGACAAAACCGTATACAACGCTGCGAATGATATAACTTCCCAGGGTGGCCTGGCGATTGATGTGCTGAAAAAAGTACCACAGGTAACAGTTGATATTGACGGAAATGTTGAATTGCAGGGCAATTCAAATATCCGGTTTCTAATCAATGGCAAGCCATCAAGTGTGTTTGGCAACAGTTTGGCCGATGCCCTGGCATCAATTCCTGCAAGCCAGATAAAAAGTATTGAAGCCATCACAACACCCGGGGCCAAATATGATTCACAGGGGACCGGAGGAATAATAAATATAATTCTTCAGGACAATAATATACAGGGGGTAAACGGCAATATTAACTTATCAGCAGGATCCAGGCTGGAGAATGGATCTGCGAATTTTAATTTCCGGCACAATAAATTCGGAATCAATGCCTTCTTTAGCGGTAACGGACAGTTAAAATCGCAGGTGCCTTATTCACAAAACCGGGTATCAACAGATACCATTGCAAAAAGTATTACTTCATTATCGCAGAACGGACTTACCAATTTTGTCCGTAATGGTTTCCGATCAGGCCTCGGATTCGACTGGGATATATCAAAGACTGATAATATTACAGGCTCACTGGGTTATAATCAATTCAGTAATCGGAATTTAGGGTTAACCAATCAGGAACAAATCGTAGAGGATTATTATGGAGCTGCCCAATCTGATCTTATTACCGTAAGGAACTCAGAGAGTCACTTCAAAATAAGATCAATCGACGTAAATCTTGCCTACAAAAAGAAATTTAAAAAAGAGGGACAGGAATTGGATATAGTCTATACTCAAAGTAATGGGAATCCATACAGCAATTACAATCAGACACAATCAAATTTCGGTGAATCATTGCCTTTCTCGGGTCAGAAAAGCATTAATCCTGGGACAGATAATGAAACCACTGTCTCTGTGGATTATGCACAACCTTTAAGTAAAAATTTCCTGATCGAAACTGGTGCTAAAGTCAGCGATCAAAATCTGACCAGTCTCGCAGATGTGAGTATTTTTCTTCCCATAACAGATCAGTACACAGGCGATCCTTTGCAATCATATAATTTAAAATATAAAATGAGGGTTTATGCCGGATATCTTTCTGTAAATTTTAAGTTGTTTAATTTCCTTGATATTAAGTCAGGGGCAAGGTATGAAGCCACTAATGTGAAAATCGATTACCCAAACACATCTATTCCGGCTTACGGCACCTTTGTTCCAACTATTGTTTTTTCGCATAATTTCGATAAAAACAAGACTTTGAAACTGGCTTACAGCAAACGTATTGAACGTCCGGAATATCGCGAACTGAATCCTTTTATTAATCTCAGCGATCCGTATAATATTTCTACGGGTAACTTATTCCTGAAACCAGAAATCGGTAATAATTTTGAGTTAGGCTATAACACCTCCTTTAAGAAGGGCGGAAATCTTTATGTTTCACTTATTGAACGGATTAATACGCATGACAAAAAACAGATAACAACCTTTTATCCAAATTATTTAATCGGTGATTCAACTTATAATAATGTTTCTGTGACATCAAATGAAAATGTTGGAGAAGAGTATAATTCAGGCATAAGTGTATCGGGTTCATATCCAATAACCTCAAAGTTAAATCTACGCGGCAACCTGATGATAACTCACCGGTATCAGGTTACCCATTTGCCGATGGGGGACCTTTCAACAGGAATAAGAACCAGGTTCAACATGAATGCGACTTATCAGCTTCCTAAGGATCTTGTTCTTGAGTTATTTGGTTTTTACAGTTCAGCTGCAAAAAGTTTACAGGGTAAGTCTCCACAGTTTTTCATGTATACATTTGCTTTCAGAAAATTATTCTGGAATAAAAATGGCAGCATAGGATTTACAGCAACAAATCCGTTCAGCAAATATGTAAGCCAGGTATCAACTACTACAACTGATAATTCCGTATCTGCCTATATTCGTAAAGTTCCTCTGAGATCTTTTGGAGTCAGTTTCACATATAAATTCGGTAAGCTCGAGTTTAGTAAGAAGAAAGAGGGGAGTGATAATAACGTAATGGAAGACAATACCCGATTTTAACAAAAAATCCCGCAAAATTATTGTATGCGGGATTCGGGATTTTATCTTACCACCATCTTCTGAATTTTCGACTGAACCTTCGGTCAAAAGTAGATACAGCCAGGGTAGTATTGTTGGTAGCAGTTATAAGGGTATTCCTCGGNNGGAGTAGAAGAACTAACAGTTTTGGTATAGGAATCTCCCTTCTCGTTAATACCTGTAACAGTTCCTGAAAAGGAAATGGTATCCTTTGACAAGTTGGTTCTGAACCTTGCAAATCGCCAGAGAATTCCTCCGTAATTGTCATAATAAAGAGATGCTTTTCTTAATCTTGACACAATTCTGGTAAATTTCAGAGTATCAGATACACCTGTTTTTGTGATAGCATAGCTTAAGTTTGCAGTGATATTATCAGTGGCTGTAAATCTGGCGTCTGCCGCACCGTTAAATTTAAAACTCCGGGCTGTTCTCATCATAGTCCGGATTCCATTAATTGTAAAAGTAGTGCTGTCGGTGGTAACAGAAAAATGTTTGAAGGTCATTGTCCTGGTTACCAATAGTTTGTCAGTGCCATTGAGAGTGACAAGTACATCTATTTCACCATTTTTTACAAAACTTTCCACAGCTGTACTGTCCTGAAAATTTGTGTAAACCAGGGTAATAATCTTTGGGAAAGTTGTGCTGTCAGGATGATTAACGGTTATGACCAGACTGCTTGCTGCTGATAATGATTTCCCTGTGGGAACCTGGTAATTTTCAACCTGAAGCTGATCAATGCTTTTGTCTATATCCTGATCGGTCTTTTCAGCAATTGCATCCTGAACATCAGAATTTTCTACCTGGTCAAGTTGCTGACTGGTGAGTTTTGGAGATATGGATGAATTGTTATCCTTCTTGCAACCGGAAATTAAAAATCCAAATGCTGCAAGAATAATTAAGCAATAAATTATTTTTCTTGTTTTCATAAATTGAAGCATTTAGTGTACGTTACAAACATTATAGTTCTTTTTTTGTTCGATTGTTAATTTGTTAGATCAAATGAATTCTAAAAGGTTTAACCGTCTCTGCAAAATATTTTATAAATCAATCCATTTATAATAAAAAAACCCGCAGATTATTCAACTGCGGGATATCCGGTTTTGCATTATTGTTTCTGAGTTGCTTCAATTAATGAGATTAACTTCAGATTCACCAACTTCCACCCCATCAACTTCCCATACACCTTTCCAGATTCCTTGAGATTCTTCGGAAATCAGATCGCCGACAACATATTGTGAATGAAGAAGAGTTTTTCTATAGAGTTGTATTTGAGTAACTTCACGAATTAAGTAACCATCAGGTGAGAAAAGGCTGAAGCTGAGTTTGCTTCCGCTTGGTGATTTAGTAAAAAACCCGACAAATAAAATATTCTCAGTGGCATGAAATGTCTTTTTAATATCTACAAATTCATAATAATCATATTTGCCATCCTGATTACGGTCTACCCATGCGTTGCATGCGAAATAAAGTAAAGGTCTGGCGGAATAATTTTTATTTGTAATACTGCATGATGTTAATACCAGGAATATGAATAAAAGCTTTTTCACCAGATTTTATTTAGCTGTTAATTCAAATCCAGTCATATGGTGTTTCCTGATAAACATAATAATTAAGCCAGTTAATAAAAAACAGATTGGCATTTGCCCGCCATTTTACCAGGGGCCTTGCTTTCGGATCATTATCAGGGTAATAGTTTTCAGGAATACTGATATCCAAACCCTTTTCCAGATCACGCTCATATTCATCCTTCAGGGTATTTAGATTATATTCAAAATGACCAGTAACAAAAATCTGCCGGTTGTTTTTTGCAATTACAACATGAACACCTGCTTTTTCTGACCATGCAGCGAGCGTCAAATCCGGATGCTGCTGAATATCTTTTATTCTGTTTTCTGTGTAGCGCGAATGGGGTGTTTGAAAAGTATCATCAAACCCGCGGAATAATGGTATTTTATTATCTGTTATATGATGTTCAAATACGCCAAATAATTTTTTTCCCATCGGATATTTCTGAATTCCATAATGGTGGTATAAGCCTGCCTGCGCTCCCCAGCATATATAAAGAGTGTTGGTTACATTTGTTTTGCTCCATTCCATCACCTCTGAAATGGCATTCCAGTAATCGACACATTCAAATTCAAGGTTCTCTACAGGAGCTCCGGTAATAATAAGACCATCATAGCGGTTCTGTTTGATCTGATCAAAAGTTCTGTAAAAGATATGCAAGTGCTCTTTGGAAGTATTTTTTGAATCGTGCTTATCCATATAAAAGAAATCAAGTTCTATTTGCAATGGAGTATTTGACAGAACTCTTATAAAATCGGTTTCAGTTACAATTTTAAGCGGCATCAGATTGCACAGTGCAATACGTAAAGGACGGATATCCTGTTGAGAGGCGCGTTGTTCATCCATTATAAAAATGTTCTCATTCTTAAGGATGGCAATTGCAGGCAGATTATTCGGGATATTAATTGGCATTTTAATGAACTCTATTTATAAGGACGCTAAATTAAACTTTTCAATTATTAATAAAACAAATATTGTATCTCTATATAAAACTTAAGCCTCTTTATTTTCAATTCTAAGATGCTTAACCGGAAAAAGAATAGGCCATTCTTAAAATTATCAAAACTCTTCTTATCAAAAGAATGGATGTATTGGTCAAAATCGGTAATGCAATTAATAAGTAATTAATTAGCCTGAAAAATCAATATATAAAACTGATTATCAATGCTTTTAAAGAGCATTTCCAGGCTGATATTTGTAACCCATCCAATATTAACAACTTTCCGATACCTGATTTTTACCAATTCAGCTATTTCTTACATAAACAGACAAATATCTTAGATGTTCATCCATTTTATGATGAGAATTGAACAAAAGTTGATTCTATGTTAATCAAAATCCGGTAACAACAGGTTGACTTTATTACACATAATTTATAAATTTATTTTCAGCCGAAGAAATCTGATTATGAAGAGCAAAACAATTATAGAAAAAAGAAAAAGAACAGATAATCAGCGAGTTAAAAGATCTCCGGATCTTAAAAGCTCAATGATTAAAAATACTGAAATGAACCCTGTTTACACAGAACTTGTTGGTGAAGGTCATGAAGACTTCTATAATTACCTCGATTGGCTTGGATTTGCAAGAACCCCTGATCTTTTAATTCTTACATCTTTACATCATTATTATTTCGAAGTTGAAGATCTCAAAAATGTAAGGACAGTGGTAAATCTGAAAAAATTAAATAATATCAATAAACCTAAAGATTTTCTACAGGAAATTTACTCGGTTCTGCCAAATAAATGTCATCTTATCGGAAGTTTCACAGATAATAAAAAGCAAAATATATTTTCACCTTCAAAAAAGCCTCAAAACCGGATAGATGATGATGAATCAGGTTCTGAGATGGAAACAGGCCGGTGGAATTCATTTTTAAATGTTTTGTATGGCGTTATTGATGCAAAGACTAACAGGTATTTGTCTGAAAAATCTGTAAGATTACTACTTGAAGAAACAGGTCTGAAAATTCTTGATTTAACCGAATTTAACGGTCTCACTTATTTTTGCGCTCAAAAGACTAATCCGTCTGTAGAATAATTATTACATTCACTGCGTTGTACACGATTTTAATTTATTAAGGCAAAAACCCTGATACAAAGCATTCTGGTATATGGATGTTTTTACTAATTATTACAGACTTCATAAAGATACCGGTTTGAAAGAACGGAATCTTTTAAGATATATCTTGAGTTCCCTCGATGTTTTGGCAATCATTTTAGCATTCCAGACTTCATATATCATCAATTATTTTGAACGTGGCGGATTATTTTTTACTGAGAGTAGTATATTAATCCTGTTTATTGCGATTTTGCCTTTCTGGCTTCTTATACTTTATCTGATCAGGAGCACAGGAATTCATACTAAACGCTATAAAGTCCTGTCCATATTATATTTCCAGTCATCGACTGCGATTTTCCTTCTGCTTACTCTTTTTTATTTTTTCTTCAGGTTGAATCCTATTGAGGGACTGTTTTTGCCTGAGCTTCCTTTTTTTGGTTTTCTTTTTTTATTCTTTGGAAGGATACTGATATATAATGTACTTAACAGATTTGGTGAAAAAGATCACAACAATGTGATTGTTATCATAATTGCTGACGATTCTTCTTTACCATTTATTGAAAATCTTTTATCAAATAAAAGGTTGGGATATAAACCTGTTGTAATTTTTACAGAATCAACATTAGTCAAAAACAGATATGAAAATATTTGTATTATACTTCCTGAAAAATTTTCTGATATAATTGGAGATCTTATAGAGGTTGATTTTGTCGATGAAGTACTTTATCTGAAAGAGAAAGCCGATTCAACTACCGTGCGCGATATAATTGCTATCTGTGAAGATCTGGGAGTTACTTTCAGACTGCGTGATCCAAATCCCAAAGGTAATCTTTCAAGCGCTCTTAAAACAGATATTGCCGATGGCAAATTTCTGAGTTTTATTAACCTCCCAAACAATACCTATGCGCTGGCGATCAAAAAGACACTGGATATCAATATTGCTCTTCTGATGATTGTAGTACTATCTCCTGTATTGCTACTTCTGAGCATTCTTGTTAAACTTACATCACCGGGTCCGATAATAAGCAAAGTATCCAAAGTAGGATGGAGAGGCCGTCAAATCAAGGTTTTTCGTTTCCGGACCATGTATTTAAATGCAGATAAGAGAAGTTTCTATGTGGACTCATATATCAAAAGTCCGGATTCTGAGTTCCGGGAAGATCCGCGAATTACAAAAATGGGCAGATTTCTTTTAAAATCGGGATTGGACGAGCTGCCACAACTATTTAATGTCTTAAAAGGAGATATGTCCATAGTCGCACCAAAACATCCTCTTGAAAGCGAAAAAATAAAGACGCATAACAGAAAGTATTCCTGAAAAAAACCCCTGAATGCTTTTGCCCAGGGGTTTGCTGGCACCAAAGAATGTTTTTGATATCATTATTGGTACCGGAATATATAATTATGAAGATCTTTATTTGCCGTCTGGAACTTTTTGTGCACAAAAATATGTAAGTCCATTGATTTCTGTCATATTCAACACATTCAATGAAACTTCTTTCAGATGTAAATTGACACTTGTTTTCGTCATATACCTTTTGATTCTGAAATCAATTAATCTGTACAGCAAATTAAAAAATGGGACACTTGAGGAAATTCCATTCTCGATAAGGTTGAAAGGTCCGGATGATTCTGCAGCTGGTTTATGCGGATCAGGCAGAAATATATTTTTATCCTTATTATTAAAAAACGTTCCGATGAAATAGCTTTTTAATGGCAGAACAGATGAAACATTACACAGAAAATCCCTGATATTTTTTATATCGTTAAGTTGTTTAAGATTCACCAGTATTTTTACCTTCTTCAGATCTTTAGTCTCATAATAATAATGCTTTGCAGAGGGGAGTACCATTAAATTAAGATCCCGGGGAATATTTAAGAGAGCAATATAATCAGAAAAGGATTCAGTGATATCTGTTAGTAATTGGCTTAATATGGGGTTTTCCGGCATAACATCATTAGTCGATATGAAAGTATCAGATACTTTTCTTCGAGTTCGAATCTGGCCATTTCTGGATATTGAGGTTATTGTATCCAACTTTTAAGGGTTAACAGATTTCTGAATTAGACAATAAAGGTACTCTCATGGATCTTACCCGTTATTACATAATCAGGTGAAAAAGTTACATAATTCCCACATATTCAGGTAATCAGATAAGTGAAACATGTAAGTATTATCTTGAATAATGTAATATGCAAGCATTATTGGTCCGTACCTTTGTATCAGTTAATTTGGATTACAAAGGATTAATAAATAACAAAATGAAAAAATATCTTATTCTTTTAATATTATCTGTATTCATCGGATTTTTAGTTTCATCATGTATGGCGGGAATGAGCCGTGACGGCAGCTATGGTGGCGATGTCAGTTACAGGAGCGGTTATGATCAGGGCTACCACAGAGGTAACCATTTCAGAAATCGCAGAGACAGAAATAACCATAACGATGGCAGAGACCGTGACGATCAGAATGTTTTAATCATACGTTAAGTCTCAACAATGCGTGCATGATAGTTAATCTGGTTCATCAATCTTGTCAATTCCTTGGCTGATATTGAAAAACTGATAACTTTGTAAAGGCTAAAGATTGAAGACATTATGAATATTACAATTCGATTAAGATCCGTACTGCTTATTATTTTCCTCTTCGGGATTGCCAATTTAGGTTCCTATAGTCAGCCAATGGAGAAGAAGCTGAATATAGATATTGTATTTATTGGTAACAGTATTACCGAAGGAGCACAATTGAACAAACCAGCAGACGAAGCTCCTCCTGCAACAGCCAGTAATTATCTACGCCTTCAGAAAAAAATTGGGTCGATAGCGTTTATTAATCAGGGCAGAAGCGGGTTTACGACAGTTGATTATCTTCCTTCCGCCGCTGGTGCACTTGCACAGGTAATAGCGGCGACTAACTTGCTGCACAAGGACACACAACATATCTTGATATTTTCTATTTCGCTGGGTACTAATGATAGTGCCGAAAAGGGACCAAATGGTTCGCCTGTAAAGCCTGCTGACTATATTCAAAATCTGAAGGCGATAACTGATAAATTATTATCAGATTTCCCGGAAAGCAAAGTATTTTTTCAGCAACCTATCTGGTATAGTCCCAATACCTATAACAGTGCAAAATATATGGCTGAAGGTCTGGCGCGGTTGCAGAGCTATTTCCCCGAATTGAAATTGCTGGTTGAAAAATATTCACACTCAAATCCAGGCCATGTGTTTATTGGAGACCTGAAAGGATTTGATTATTTCAGGAATAAATATCTTACGGATCTAAACCCCGAATCAGGCAATGCCGGAACATTTTATCTTCATCCAAACAAGAAAGGATCGGAGGTTCTGGGTAAATTCTGGGGAGAGGCTATTTATAGCAGCCTTTTTAAAGATTAACAGACAATTAATTATTTTTAATATAAGATCCTTACCCTTACAGTATTGGGAATATTCCTGAGGTCTTGAAGTACGGAAGCTCCAAGTTCACTTTCTGTTTCCAGGATAACATAACCCAGGTCCGCATCAGTCTGCAGGTATTCCGCAGAGATATTTATGCCTCTCGATGAGAAATAGTGGTTTATTTCCCCAAGAACACCAGGGACATTTTTATGGATATGTAGAAATCGTTGTTTGGAGGAGTTAGCCTGAAGAGCGATCTCTACAAAGTTTACAGCACCGATTGTTGAACCGGTATCACTGTAACGTACCAGCTTTTCAGCAACTTCAGTTCCTATATTCGCAAGAGCTTCCAGAGTACTGCCGNNGCAACTCCTGCGAGGTGCTTCGATCTAAGACCATTAGCAACAGCCTTGTAATCAACAACATCCCCGCGGGATGCATTAATAAGACAAGCTCCAACCTTCATCATGGCTATCTGATTTGTCGAGATCATATTCCTGGTTAATTCTGTCAGAGGTACGTGGATAGTAACAGTATCTGATATCTTTAACAAGTCATTCAAATTTGAAACAGGCCTGGAGTTTCCAAGACTTAATTTCTTCTCAATATCGAAATAGACTATATTCATACCCAGGCTTTCAGCCAGGATAGAAACCTGTGTCCCAATGTGTCCGTATCCGACAATTCCCAGGGTTTTACCTCTAATTTCAACCGAGTTATTAAAGGATTTCATCCAGATTTTATTATGTGCCAGAGCATTCTTTTCCGGTATGCCCCGCATAAGCATAATAATCTCAGCAATCACCAGTTCAGCAACTGAGCGTGTATTGGAAAAAGGAGCATTAAACACCGGTATGCCCAGCATTTTGGCGTCCTGAATATCGACCTGATTTGTCCCTATACTGAAACATCCGATAGCAAATAGCTTGGGAGTTTTGAGAAGTAAGCTTTTACGAAGCTCCGTTCGGCTCCTGATACCGATTATATGTGTTGCCATTAATTTTTTCTCAAGCTCCTCACCGGAAAGTGCTCCATTCAGACATTCCACATCGGTATAACCATTCTCCAGAAAGGTCTGGCTTGCATTTGCGTGGATCCCTTCAAGTAAAAGGACTTTGATTTTACTTTTATCAAGTGAAAAATTTGTCATGAATGCTTTGTTATAGATAATTAATTGTAAAAACCTGCTAGATATTCTTGATTATCTGCTGCAAAGTAAATAAAAGAGTCCGGTTGTACAAATTATTAGAGTTTGTGATTAATGTGTTTCATTATCAAAAAAACAATTCCATTGAGCATTTTTATAAAAAAAATAATTATCTCTGACCTGTAAAATATTCATTTAAGATTCTACTTCTATGAAAACAAATAGTATAACCCGCCGGAATTTCATTCAGAAAACAGCCGTTGGTACAGGTCTGGCAACACTTGCTCCAATGGGTATGACAGGAAAGATTTTTTCCGCAAAAGCTGTTGAAGAAAAACTTCCCCGTGAAGTCTGGATTGCCGGGGTCTCTCAAATGGATCTTCATGCAGAAACTTCTGATCTTATGGTTGATAAGATATTTGCAATTCTTCAGCAGATAAATCCATATAAGCCTGATTTCGTTTGTATGCCTGAGCTCTTTCCTTTTACCAATGTGGAAAAGGAAACTACTCCCATTGAGAGAGTTCAGATTTCTGAACGGGTCCTGAGCAGATTTTCTGAGTACTCAAAACAGAATAACTGTTATACAATATGCCCGGTCCAAATACAGAGAAACGGGAAGTTTTACAATGGTGCTGTTGTTATTGACCGGGGAGGGAAAAGGATTGGTTCTTATGAAAAAATACATCTGCCTGAGGCTGAATTAAATTATGGATATTCCTGTGGTCCTTTATACCAGCCCGTTATTAAGACAGAATATGGTCCGATTGGTATTCAGATTTGTTTTGATATAGAATGGGATGAGGGCTGGTCAATGCTCAGGCAACAGGGAGCAAAAATTATTTTCTGGCCTTCAGCATTTGCAGGAGGCAAGTGTGTTAATACAAAAGCCTGGGAACATAAATGTGTTGTTGCATCTGCTTCCAATAAAAATACCGCAAAGCTTTGTGATATATCGGGTGAAGTTATTGCCCGGACTGGGATTTGGAATACAAACTTCTATTGCGCTCCGGTTAATCTTGAAAAAGTATTCATTCTTACATGGCCTGCAGTCCTTAAGTTCGGTGAAATACAGAAAAAATATGGCAGAAAAGTTCTGATAACAAATTTTGATGAGGAGGAGTGGTCCATTATAGAAAGTCTATCCCCTGAAATTTATGTAAAGGATATTCTGAATGAGTTTGAACTTAAAACTTGCGAAGAATTTCTTGCAGCTGTTGAAATCCGTCAGAAAAAAACCAGAGACTAGTATTATAAGTTCATCATTTACAATTCGATACATAAAAAATTTAAATATGTTAAGACCTGATGTAATATTCAAAAGCAGAAAAGGATTAAAATTATTTGCCCTTGTAACATTGATTCTTGTTATATCACTGACAGCGAGAGCCCAGTCAGGCGATATCAGATGGTCAAATGACGGGAATTCATATTATCGTGTGGAGCATAATGAACTCATTCAGTATACATTACCCGATAGTAAACAGATAGTGATATTATCCAAACAGCAACTTACTCCTTCGGGGAAGACAATTCCTCTTCAGTTTAGTTATTATTGTTTCTCAGGTGATCAGCAGAAAGCGCTTATTTTCACAAATACAAAGAGAGTCTGGAGATTAAATACAAAAGGTGATTACTGGTTAATTGACCTCAAATCGGGAATGCTTACACAACTGGGGAAATCGCTTCCGGAATCTTCCTTAATGTTTGCCAAATTCTCACCCGATGGCAAATCTGTTGCTTATGTCAGCGGGAACAATATTTATGTCGAAGACCTCTCTACATCACAAATCAAAGCCCTGACGACCGATGGTTCCGTCACATTGATTAATGGTACATTCGACTGGGTATATGAAGAAGAATTTTTTTGCCGTGATGGGTTTCGCTGGAGTCCTGACAGTAAAAAGATTGCCTACTGGCAGATTGATGCCAGTCACATTAAGAAATTCTACCTGATAAATAATACAGACTCCATTTACTCGAAGATTGTACCGATCGAGTATCCTGTTGTAGGAGAAAATCCTTCATCCTGCAGGGTTGGAGTTGTAACTGTCAGTGATAACAGGACAACCTGGATGAATATTCCGGGTGATCCGGTGCAAAACTACATTGTACGGCTTGAGTTTATTCCGGGTACAGATAAGTTGCTGACCCAGCAGCTCAATCGTAAGCAGAATGCAAGCAAACTTTATATTTCAGAATCATCTACAGGTGTCTCTAAAGTGATCCAGGAAGAAGCTGATGAAGCATGGGTTGATATCTATACACCCGGAAATCCCTATGCAATAGATTTTACCAATAAATTCATATGGCTTGATGGTAATAAGAGTATTCTCTGGGACTCCGAGAAAGACGGATGGAGACATTTATACCAGGTATCGCTGGAAGGGAAACCTGAAAAACTGGTAACAAGCGGGAAATATGATTTTTCAGATATTACATATATCGATTTTAAGAAAGGTTACGTTTATTTTACAGCTTCACCAGATAATGCCACACAGAAATATCTGTACCGTACCAGGCTCGATGGCAGTGGCACTGCCGGATTGTTAAGTCCGGCTGTTTTAAAAGGCACTCACAGTTATTCCTTTTCTCCAAATGGCAAATATGCATTTCACACATTTTCAAACAGCTTTACACGTCCGGCAAGGGAGTTCATTACAGTAGCAAATCAAAAACCTCTGGATGAAAAAAAGGGCATTATCTCCCGACTCGATTCACTTAAAGTAATGCAGACAACTGAATTCATCAGGATTAAGACTGCCGATAGCGTTGAAATGGATGGATGGATGGTAAAACCGAAGGATTTTGATCCTGCAAAGAAATATCCTGTTGTATTCTATGTTTACACCGAGCCTGCTGAAGCAACAGTAATAGATTCGTACGGAATAAGCAGAAATTTTCTTTACCTGGGAGACATGACCAAAGATGGTTACATATATATCTCTCTTGATAACCGTGGTACGCCCGCTCTTAAAGGGGCAGCATGGAGAAAAGCGATATACAAAAAAATAGGGCAGATAAACATTCACGACCAGGCAATGGCTGCCAGGGAGATATTGAAGTGGAATTTTATAGATACTGATAGAGTTGCAGTGTGGGGATGGAGCGGAGGAGGCTCTGCCACCCTGAACCTTATGTTCCAGTATCCCGACATTTATAAGACAGGTATTGCAATTGCTGCGGTTGCCAATGAACTGACGTACGATAATATATACCAGGAGCGATATATGGGTCTGCCTCAGGAAAATAAAGCGGATTTTGTGACAGGGTCACCAATCACATATGCAAAAAATCTGAAAGGAAATCTTTTGTATATTCATGGTACCGGGGATGATAATGTTCATTATCAGAATGCCGAGATGCTTCTAAATGAACTTATAAAATACAATAAGCAATTTCAATTCATGGCATATCCAAACAGGACACATGGTATCTCAGAAGGAGAAGGTACCTTTCTTCACCTGGCCACGTTATACACAAGTTATTTAAGAAAATACTGTCCTCCGGGAGGAAGATAGTCTATGATATTTGTCTGACTTCAGCTTATCTTTTATATCGTCCCATTAGCTGTCCTTCCTCAAGGATATGCTTTTCAATTGCCCTTAGCAATTCCTTCTTGGTGATAACAGGTTTATAATCAAGAATAAAGTCAAGGGCATATATTTTGAAATAATATCTGTGAGTACCGCCCGGGGGACATGGCCCTCCATAGCCGATACTTCCGAAATCCGTTTTCCCCTGTCGCGCACCATTAATTAGAGTTTCCAGTTTAAGCACATTTTCCGGAAGCTCATGAATACTGTCCGGAATATTGTATATGACCCAGTGAACCCACGTTCCGCCGGGAGCATCAGGATCATCACAGATTAATGCATAGGATATTGTTCCTTCCGGGCCTTTTGACCATTCAATAGGCGGTGAGAAGTCAAGATCATCGCAAGTATACTTTGCCGGGATTGTTGCACCTTCTTTAAATGCTGGACTTTTAATTTCCATATTCTTTTATCCTTAAAATTGATCAGTTAATTTTTAATCTGTTTTTACCAGATCTATTGATCAAGACACAACATTTTTCTAACCTCTTCAATAGAATGATTTACAGTTATATACCCCGTGGCACTAACCACGCTTATAGCAACTTTGTTTTTTGAGTTTAGATGTGAGAAAAAGGTAATGATATACCGTGGATTAATGAAAATTGTACTTTCCTTTCCTTTCTCATCAACTTTGAATTCAATAAATTTAATTGCTTCCATAACTTTGAATTTTAATTTAATAAACTCAGGGATTTCATTCCTAGTACAAGTCTTTAGTCAGATATTAACAATTAATGAATAAGATTTGTTAATGTATCATCTTTATATGATCGGAAAAAAAGCCGGAAATTTTAAAATATATGTTTCATCAATTCGTCTTAGGAACTAAACAAGTATTAAAATGAGTCCCAAAGAGTCAGAAAAAATCGGTGCTGTTTATAAAGACGAGAGGAAACGTCTTCTCGGCTATATAAGAAACAG
>PMIL01000270.1 GCA_003157075.1 Bacteroidales bacterium
GAAAGGAGCTTTTAACATCTCTTTTCCCCCTACTATAATTGATGAGATTGCACCTAGTTTCTTATCGAAAGTATATTCAAAGCCTGTACCTGTTACTTTGATATCCCTGGCTGACTGACTAAATGTAGCTTTACCCGAAGGGCGTTTAACTGCCTCAATGTACTTCTTCCATGGGAGTTCAAACTGACTCCAGGCTACTTCATATCCAGCCTTAGCCCAAACTTCGTCTTTTTTAAGGGAAGAGCTGACCGTGACGCGGTATTCCACACCTTCTTTCAGAACTGGCTTCGTATATGGAATCTTAATAGCCTTTTTCTGTAATGCACCAACCTGCAACTGGAGTATTCCCTCCTGTAAAACTTCACCATCTCCTTCAAGGAACCAGCGTGTTTCATACTGTGAGGCATCGGTGAAATGATTGCGGTTCCATACTTCAACCCAACCTGTTTCCGCATCAAAAAGTGTTATTGATATAGGTTGTACAACTTTCTTAAACTCCCACATCTCGGGTTCGACTTCTCCATTACCGTAAACACTTCCATAGTTCCGGGCACCGGCACCATAGCTCAGGAAGCTCCCCTTATCTGTCTCCTTTTCAAAATCCAGCCATAAGGCAGCATTCTCAGGTTTGAAATTTCCCGGCAAAACAGCATCAGCAAAGATCCCGACATTATCGAGCATCGCATCGCACATATAACCGGGGGTTTCTGATCCGTCTATCTCAGAATCGCGCCCTAAGCTTATTGTGAATGGAAAATTCTTGATCTTCCCCGTTACCGGGCGACTTCCCTTCTTATTACCATCAATATAAAGTGACATCTCCTTACCATCATAAACAGCTGTCAACTGATGCCAGTTATTTAACCAGTTATCGGGGAGTTTAACACTCAAAGCCTTTTTAGCACTTGTATAAATATAAAAACGTAACGAATCAATCCCTTTCTGGTTAATACCAAACTGGTATGATCCTTTTGTTATGAAATTACCGCCACTTGCATTTAGCTTCCGAGGGAAAACATCCATAGTAATTGTAAGCTTATCACCATCAATCTCTACATTGTTCTGTCTGTAAACTTCAACAAACTGATCATGACCATTGAGATTTACAGCTTTCCCTGTTTTCCCTTNNTAGGTTAACAAGTGTATTGTTGGGCGATTTATCCTCCACTACCCGTATTCGTTCAGTTATACCCGGACTTTTAAAATCCCAGATTGCCCCACCCAATGAACTTGGTATTGAATAGATTGCGTTCCAGTAATCCTCCATACCGCCACCGGCATTTCCGGCAACCGACAGGTACTCATCCATAAAAGATGGCCGGATATCAGTTTCGTTCAATCTCAGACCGATCCTCATATCCAATTCTATCGGACTTGGATAGCGCGGGCCTATAATATCTTCAGCCGGATGAGAGAATGAGTTACCTCCATACATCCAGTATCGGGTGTTGTCGTATTTTCTGCCTTCCTTCACCACTTCGGTGATATTCGTCCCTTCACCGCTTTCGTTGCCGGCACTCCAGAAAAGGACACAAGGATAATTTCTGTCGCGCAGAACCATCCGGCGGACTCGTTCCCTATACATTTCAGTGTATTCCGGCAGATTAGAAACATTTTCGGTAGCATGAGCTTCCACTCCTGCCTCATCAATAATGAATAAGCCATATTCATCAGCCAGTCGGAGATATTCATTAACGGGAGGATAATGAGAAGTTCGTACAGCATTGAAGTTAAACTGTTTAAGAATCTCGAAATCTTTCCTTATAATCTTCTCGGTCATAGCATGGCCTAAATCGGCATTTTGCATGTGTGAGTTTTCAGCATTAACCTTTACTGCTACACCGTTCAGCTT
Organism: Bacteroidales bacterium; assembly: GCA_003157075.1. GTDB lineage: Bacteria > Bacteroidota > Bacteroidia > Bacteroidales > VadinHA17 > LD21. Next base: position 1,853 of record PMIL01000270.1, read on the forward strand.
AAAAACATCACCATCGATCAGTGTCTCTTTGAATCCTATCCGTTGTTCAGCTATATCCTGCACAGTTCCCTTGTCTGTAAGCAATTGCATCTTAAGAGTATAGAGGTTCGGAGTTTCAGAAGTCCATTTTAAAGGATTCTTAATATCTTTCTTCAGTGTCAATTGTTTTTTGCCTGCAGATTCAAGCGCAAACTTGTCGCTTGTCATTTCTGCTACCAAAGTGTTCTTAGAATCGTATAAAGAAGCTTTCAGTGAATAAGACGCTGTTGGGGAAACAATATATTTCTTAACATCCATTTGAACCGAAAGAGCTGCATCGGTATAAGTCGCATCAAGATCCGTGGTGACGTACCAGTCGAACAGGCGGACATTGGGAGCAGCATAAATGCTTACGTCGTCAAAAATCCCTGCAAGTCTCCAGTAATCCTGAGCCTCAAGGTAGTAGCCATCAGAATATTTTGTAACAAAAACAGCAATAGTGTTAGTTCCTTTTTTAAGGTATTTGGTGATATTGTATTCAGCCGGTTCCTGAGCACCCTCATTATATCCAACTTCTTGTCCGTTTACCCATACGAACGAAGCAGAAGCAGTTTTTTCCATTCTCAGGAAAACCTGATCCCCGCTCCAGGTTGATGGAATATTGAATGTCTTTCTATATGCACCGGTTGGGTTATAATCCCTTGGCGTTTTACCTAGCAGGACAGCAAACGGATCAGGTATACCAACGGGAGCGCGACCTCTTGTAGCTCTTGCTATCGGGAACGGGGCATTAACATTCCTGAAAATCCGATCTCCATAACCCTGCATTTCCCAATTTGATGGAACTACGATATTGCCCCAACCTTTGTCGTTAAAACTAACATTGTAAAAATCAGCAGGTATCCCTTCCGGAATATCACTATAGAAGAATTTCCAATCGCCGTTGAGCGAAATTGTTTTGGCAGGAAGGAAATATGCACGTCCCTCTTCCTGATTCAGCTCAAACACCGAGGTGTTTTCGATATAGTTATATATGTTGTCGAGGAATTTCTCCTGCTGAACCAGCTTAGGTGGTTGAGCAACCAGTATGCAAGGTACAACAAGAAGGGAAAAGAACACTATCTCGTTGATTCTAAAGTATTTCATAGCTGTTCAGTATAATTGAAACATTTAAATAACATTATCTATTTTGAAGGTATTGAATGAATGTGGCTGTAGCTGAACTGTCATTTGGTTTCCGCCAATCTGTAAATTAGTTGTTTTTGTTGCTTCTTCCTTGTTTTCAATAATCACTATCAGACTTTTATCCGGATTCAGGAATGCAAGCAATTCTGAATCAGACCACATAGTTTAACTTTATACAATGG
>PMIL01000349.1 GCA_003157075.1 Bacteroidales bacterium
GAGTACATCTCTTCAGGAGAAGATTTATCACCACCACAGCAGGTATTCAATATTTCGTTATTATCAGTCTTCAATTCTTTATGCAATAAAGATTTTTTTTCCCCCGAATAAAAATATGCTTATCGGAAAATGCAGGCGAACAGTCTGTCGCCTCACCAAGTGAAGATTCCGCAATAAGCTTAAATTGCGCATCTGCGTTAACAATGTGCATTATACCGTCTCTGTCGAGAAAATATACTTTCCCGTCCGCTATAATTGGAGAAGCGTAGAACGGATTCTGAAAATAATGTGTCCAGGCTGTATCACCTTTGACAGCATTATAACATACTGCATCGCCATTACCTGTTGAAAGAAACAGAAACTTATCAGTTGCAACAGGACTTGAAACATCGGGAGTATATGTATTATCTTCCCAAATAATAATAGGGGTATTGCCCGGCTTAATAGCAACAAGCTTTGCATAATCTGTTACAGCATAGGTCATTGTACTGTTTACCGCAACCGATGGAGCAACATCTCCGCTCATACATTCCATTTGCCAGAGCGCTTTACCTGTTGCCGGATCATAGCTGCTTACTGCCGGGTTTCCATTTATAATAAGCTCAGGTGTACCATTGAAAGAAGCTAGTACAGGTGATGACCAGACTGCACGGCCTGTCCTGAGTGTTTCCCATTTCTGATCACCTGATTCGAGATCAAAAGCCATGAGTGAGATCTTTGCATTACTGTCGAATTGAACAAGGAGATTATTCTGATAAATCAAAAGTGAAGAAGAGTAACCGTAGCTGGTTTCAGGGACACCTATGTTCTTTGCCCATTTTTTGTTTCCGTCCATATCAAAACAAACAAGGTTGCCATTTGCGAACACAGCATAAACAGCTTTGCCATTGGTTGTTACAGTGGAAACTGCAAGTCCTGCTTCAGGATCAGATTTTGGCAATACGGATGGTTCTCCTGCTATATCAGATGCCATTCCTGTCCATAGAATCTTGCCGATGGCTTTATCAATGCAATATACCTCACATATCCTGTCACGAGCGCCGGTTATGAACAATTTATCTCCCCATACCACTGGCGAGCTCTTGCCTTTACCCGGGACCTCAATTTTCCATCCTATATTTTTTCCTGAAGCGCCATCCCATTCAGAGGGAAAATCGGTTCCGCCTGCGATGCCCCTGCTATCCTGTCCCCGGAAAGATGGCCAGTTATTCTTATCCGGCGCAGGCATGTTCCTGGTGCCGCTTTCCTCTTTGGCATCCGAAACATGAGATTTTCTTGAAAGATCAGGCAGACTGGCTCTCAGAAGAAATGATGATACAACCGCTGTAATAAATATCAGCGTGACAGCTGTAATTATAAATTTTCTGTTACTCGTACGGCCTGCTTCGGCATCGGGTTTTGCATCAGCCAACACCGGAGAAGGTTTCTCATTATCTGCAATGATCCTCTGACATAAAACAAAAACAATGATTCCTGCAAGAAGAAGGTACGAACCGGTTTCTACCTGCCATCTGGAGGTGAAATAAGCCTTCCTTGCCATCAGATCCATTGCACGTATCTGCTCAGCTTTGACCCCCTCTGCGGGATCTTTGTCATACTGCTCTTTTACGGATGTTAAAATAGGACTATCCAGCGGTTTCATAATTTTCAACTGTACAAAAGTGAAAATCATTGTCATTGCGACAAGAAGAGCAAATCCCATAGAGATCTGACTGACAACCCTAAGAATACTGATATCTTTTTCAGTAATATTGATCTTCATTTTAAACTTTCACTTTAATTGGACAATACTTAAAACATCTTCCGCAGCTGTAGCACTTTCCCTGGTGCGGCTTATACTCACTTCTTTTAGTCTTTATACTGAGGGATATCATTCCAATACCGAATGATATACCCAGAAATATGCCTGCCCATGGTGCCCCCGACTGGAATCGTTTGATAACAGATTCTTCTTCAGCGAATAATTCCGCTTCTGTCTTGCCTGATTCTTTATATGCAGCAACCGTCTTCAGATCCGATTCAATGCCTGTTTTTTGTTCCGTCTTGATTTCCCTGGCTAGTCTCACTGTGCTGTTAACAGCCGACAGGGAAGGAGCAAGGTTATAAAGCAGGAATGCTCCGGCCACAGCAAAGACAGGAACAAAAAGGAAATAGAGCAGGAAACGCTTTCTCGATTTTGTCGGTTCTTCCTTTGATTGAACTGTGTCCGATGGAAGTATTGCATCGTAAGGACACGCATGTTCACAAAGACGGCAATTAGTGCATTCAGCCGGTGTTATTGTCAGATGTTTGCCTGCAAACCTTGAAAAAATATTAAGAAGCACTCCATATGGACAGAGAAACCTGCAATAAGGCCTGTTGACAAAGATTCCGGCTAACAGCAAGAGCGCACCAAATATTACCATCGTATAAGGAGCATCAAGTCTGAAGATTCCTACAAACGGATCATATCTGCAAATAAGAAACTGACTCTTAGTCGAAGCAAATAATATAGCAAGGGCTAAATATATAAAAGGTACAAATGCCAGAAATAATTCAACATATTTCGGGATCTTAACAGGCTTGATTCCGGACAATTCCTGAATAGCACCCAGAGGGCAGACGCCTGCACAAAATACCCGTCCGTAGGCAAGTGAGAACAACAGAGGAATAGTAAAAAACAGTAAAGCGCTAAGCGGAATTGAGTACCCTGTATTAAAAAGCGCAAGTGAAACATTCTGCACTGAACCGACTGCACAGATACATCCTTCCCTGTAAAATCCAAAATAAGCCAGTGAAAACACCGACATCCATATCAATCCTCTTCTGGACCGTTTCTTCAAAGCGAGCCATGTTGTGACAATCAGCGATCCTATTAATACGGCTACGTCAATATATTCCCAAACCGGTGCTCTTGGCGAAGCATACTGATTTGTAGGGTATACATGCCCAGTCTCAAATTCCGGTCTTGGAAACCGGTCCTGGGCAAAAATTGCTAAGTGCCAGCCAAGGAGTAAAATGAAAATAATATATGGTAAGGCTTTCTTCATTAATTCAAAATTCAAGATTCAAGATTCAAAATTCAAAAAAATCAATTCATGTAAATCTGTTTATTGTTTCTCATTTTTCGTCCATTTGGCACCGATTACAAATCGGCGCCAGCTAGCTCATATCTCATATCTCATATCTCATCACTTATCTTTCGGCAGATACGCAATACTCGCTGGTATCCTGCTGATGGCATTAGAAGGACACGTTCTCGCTATGGAACAATCATTGCAATTCACACATATATCCTGCTGGATCTGCATATGGAGCGAACCATTCCCGAAATCCCCGCAACCCTTTACACATTTTGCACAACCATCACAAAGATCTCTGTTGATAGTATATTCAAAATACGGTTCTTCCACAAATTTCCTGGTTATTGCTCCTGTAGGGCACAACTGGTTCTCAGCTCCGGTGCTAATCGTTTTTGCACCCTGTCTGAGATATCCCCCGCAAAGATCACAATAACCACACATCCTGAATGCATGCATGCATTTGGATGCTGAAGGAGTAAGGACACAATTAGTCTTGCATTGACCACACTGAGTGCATTTGTGAGGATCTATCTGCCAGACATAGCCTTTCACATTCGTTTTTTTAACGAGAAGAGCTGGAATAATAACCAGCGGCATTGCCACAATGATTTTTCCTGCTATTCTCACAAAATCACGACGTGATTGATATTTATTCTTTTCCGTATTCATTTTCTGGTCATCATATACCAAGATTTAATTCCTTCTTTCTCCATTATTTTCATTCCCAAACCCCCCAAGGGGGTCAATATTTATTACAGTCAGTCTTACCATTACAAATCCCTTTTCCGGCACAGGTATTACAGTTATTCGCTGCAACAACCTTGTTTCCGAGGAGGAGTACAATAACTGCCATGATCATCAACAAGAGGTATCGTCCGAGTTTTAAAAGAAGTTCTTTTCTAGTCATATTTCAAGATTCAAAATTCAAGATTCAAAATTCTTATCCTTCGTGCCCCTTTTTGTTTAAATATTTTTTTACCACAAAGGCACACGAAGGTTTACACTAAGCTACACAAAGGGTGTAATTAGTTTTTTCGGTTAAATACATATAGTTTCGATTCGGCAGGATAAGCTGCATAGATAGTCTTTCCATCAACCGATGCCAGATCCAGGGGAACCGATTTTATAAAATTGTTATGCGAATTTACAAACTCCACAAATTCACCCTTTTTGTTGAGTATTTTTATTCTGTTTATTCCTTTTTCAGCTGTAACAAACCCATCAGGAATCAATATGAAATGCGGAGGTGCGCAACACCCGCAAAAATATCCGGGTTCTGTTCCCGGAGCACCGAAATAGCTCAATATATCTCCGTTTATATTCCGTGTTTCAACCCTGTGTTTGCCTGTATTGGCGGTGAAAAGATTGTTATCCCTATCAAGTGCAACCTCAAAATATGGACTTGGGATCACAAATTGCTTATCGCCCTGGCCAATCATTTTCTTGACTTCACCACCTTTGTCAAGTATAAATACCATTTTAGTACCGGCATCTGCAAAAGCGACGTATTTTCTGTTGGCTGTAACCGAAGTGATCATGCTGCTGTCTTCAAAAGGACCCCAATCGCCCAACATTTTTCCGGTAGAGTTAATAATCAGAATCTGATCCCTTGTGGAAGCAAAAATTGAATCGCCCGAATTTGAAAGGGAAGTGACCGGAGCAGGAGTTTTTAAGTTCCAAATCAACTTGAGATCACTGTCATAGCATGAAACAAAAGAATCGCCGCCAAGATAAATTTTACCAGGGGAAGCTGACACAGCTTCAAGCGTTCCTTCACTGACTTTATAGTCCGTGGTTATTGTCCATGCGTCGGGAATATCAATCTTACCAGCTGTCTTTATTTCGACCTTGTCAGATCCTGTTGTCTTTGTAACATCAAAGATTATATATCCAATAAATACAACGATTACAAGGACAGAAAGAACCGGAATTAATTTCTTGTTCATAGTTAACTTATTTACCAATATTCAGGCACAATAAATTTCTCGCATCCCTCATTATGAGGTATTTTCCTGCAATTGCCATTGGACCCCAGGCTTCAATTCCTTTTAAGATCTTATGACTCGCTACTAAAGTTACGCTATTATCTTTTATTTTATAAAAATACAGTTTAGCATCATCATCTAGCAGATAAAGTTTATCCCCACTGACAATATAAGGTCCAAGACCTCTGCCAAACCTGTTCTCCTTACCACTTGACCATACAGCCTTCATCAGATCTGATTTGTTATAACACACTAGTTGTTTTTTAAGCGGACCTGCATTCTCTGGCAGAACACTCCATATGAAATCTCCAACAATTATAGGTGTTTGCTGGTCACTGGCAAGACCGTTGGTAGCCTTATGCTGCTCTTTAACAGCGGCAGTATAACCCGATCCTGTGTTAGTTATGGCTATTCTGGCTCCACCGGCACCATAGCTTCCAAATACAGCTATTTCGTTATTGCCCAGATAAACCGGGGAAGCGGCTGTTGTAGCGGGACTCCATTCTGTCGTGATCCACATAAGCTTTCCCAAATTCTCTTTCTCCGCAGAAACGCCGCATACTCCTCCGACGGCATTATAAACATACATTCTTTTGCCGTAAAAGCTCATAGGGATGATAGAACCATGTGACATGCGAAGTGAATCTTTATTTGGAGTCTTCCATAGCACTTTGCCGGTAAGACAATCAACACCTATCATAAGTGCTTTCCCACCTGGAGCAATAACTGCCACTCCATCATCAATAAGCGGACACTGGCCAGAGTAAAAGTCAGGTGTTATTCTTCCTTTTTCTGTTCCTTTAATCCCATATTCTTTTTCAAGGTCTAAGGACCAAAACATCTTGCCGGTAACAGGATCAACACACATTATATGCGAGCGCGGACCTATGGTTACAACATATTTATCTGTTACCGCCGGGATCGTCCTGGAATAGCCATGGTTTCTTTTCAGATCCACATTATACCATCTTCTCCATAGTTCTTTCCCTGATGAGAGCGAGAAGCACCTCAACGCATCAGCTTTCTTGCGTTCATTATAATCCAGAAGATAAACACGTCCGTTATGAACCACCGGTCCTGCGTAGCCTTCACCGAGTGTAGCCCGCCATAGAATGGCCGGGCCGGTTGTATCCCATTTCTCAGCCAGCTTAGTAGTATCCTTATTTATATTATCAAGATCAGTGCCCCTGAACCTTGGCCAATCACCGGCAACAACTGCATCCATAGTTGAAAGGGTGTCGAAGTACTGGCCAATAATAACGGAATCTGATTTTTTTTCTGTCTTTGGACGGTCATCCATCCCCGGAATCCTCTCGTTTAACGCAAGCGGCTGAGTTTTAAATAGCCACCAGAAAAGAGCCGTTACAAAAACAATAACAACAGATACAGTAAATATTCTTTTTCTTTTATCAGTTAACATTCTCTCCTTCAGCTATGTATAAAATAGATTTTATTACTTCCCATCAACGATTCAATTCTTGGACCACAATTATTTGTTTTTCAACAATGTAGACAAAACGAAAAACAAGCACTTTTAATATAATCCAGGCAGTGATATAAATCACTATAGCTCTTTTTATATCCGGCTAAATTACTATTTAATGTATCATAAACTATCATGGCTAAAACTTCCAGTTTATTTTTGCGCCGAACATCCTGGGTGCACCAGGTATGCGGGTTGGATCACCGAACAGACTTCCTGTATTGCCGGCACTGACGATATACTTTTCTGCAGTCAGATTGGTTCCGAAAAATACAAGTTCAACATTCTTGTATCCTATTCCACCAGTGAAATTAGCCAATCCGTAACCAGACTGTTCGATACCTTTCGTGTTGGCATCTTCAAAGAATATTTTTGTTTTGTATGACCACGATGGAGTGCCGATAAGTTTGATATTTTCGCCTTCAAGAATTATGTCAAGAGTATTCTCGCCTGGCTTGATATCAACCTCTTCTATGAGTGTTTTATAGCCGACAAATGAAACCTGCACACTTACTTTGCCAGCAGGAACCCTGTCAAAACGATATTCGCCTGTTTCATTAGCATTGACACCTGATTTTGTACCCACCAGAATTATGCTGGCCCCCGGGAGTACATTTTGTTCCTGCCCTAGGATTTTACCGTGTAGGTTGTTCGTCTGTGCCAGCAGATTTTTTGCGAATATAAACTGTGCAAATAGGAAAATTGATAAAACATACTTCATGAAAAAATCTTTAAGATAAGTTCATCTGGCCTGCAAGTTATTTTGCTTTAATATTGTAGGCCATCAAAGCATTTGTGTGTCTAATATAGAGAACCCCGTTGTGTATGACAGGGTGAGCCCAAAATGGCCCTGAGCTGCCCTGGGTAACCTTAAAGCTGCTAACCAGCTCGAATTTTTCAGGATTTACCTTTAAAAGTCCCACATTTCCATTTTTTTCCTCGTATAAATAGAGCATTCCTTCAGCTGATATTATAGATCCCTTGGTGTTCCAATGCTCTTCCCACATTTTTTTTCCGGTTTTCCATTCGATGCAGCACCAGTTTCCATTGTTATTATTGATCCAGTTTGAACCATAAATATAACCGTCTATAAGTACTACTCCGCCATGGTGATTATCCAGATTGCTGTCTGTCCACACAACATTTGCGTTCCTGCCATCATCGGCAATTCTAATCATCACACCACCAGTGTCATATCCTCCGGTTACATAGACCATACCTTCTTTGAACAAAGGCGTTGTACATTTAATAAAGTCCCATTTGGGATCTGACTGTCCATGACTCACTTTCCACAGAATTTCACCATTTGAAGCATCCACAGCGAAAGTATGTCCCAGGGATACGTTAATAATCATTTTTTTGCCGGCATAATTGACCAGGATTGGAGAAACATAACCAGGCTTGTCATTAAGACTTGCAGATTTCCAGAGTAATGCTCCTGTTGTCTTATTGAGAGCTATTGTCATTGTCTCAGGTCCGCCGGGGGAAAAATATATTTTATTACCATCCACCAGAAGTGATTCCGCAATTCCCCATGCTCCAAAGGTTCCTTTGTTCAGTTCACTTGCTTTGTACGACCAAATCATTTTTCCTGTAGTTGCATCTATGCATGCAAGATCACCAAACCCGCTACAGGTGTATATTCTGTTTCCTTCAACAGTGGGAGTAGCCCTGCTTTCAGGACTAGATCCCGTCCACGCACGCCCCATCTCAGTTTGCCAGAGTATCTTTCCTTCCATGTTCAATGCATAAAGAATATCTTTGGCGCCATTAGCGCCTGTGTTTCCGGTAATATATATGGTACTGGCTCCAAAGGATGGTGAGGAAAAGCCTTTAGAGAGATCCAGCGTTGACCAAAGCAGGGTTGGTCCTGCTGCAGGCCATGACTTCATCAGACCAGTTTCTGCCGATACCCCGGTACGGTTTTCAGGCCGCCATTCACTGATTTTTTGTGCTTCAATAAAACCTGAAAGGATTGCTAATAGAATTATTGATAGTGTTGTTTTTTTCATAATATAACGGTATTGATGATTTTTAGTCTCTTATCTATAATCGAAATATTTAATCTGCGAAAATAAATAAATTATGCAGAATAAGGTTTAAGTTGTGCCCGAAGAGGGAAACACATCATAAAACATGATTTATGTCATATTAATAATATTTAATAAACAAGTATATTATATATCATTTATTCAGATATTATAAATATTTGCTTAATTAATTTACATTTTAATNNACATTAATATTAAAGGAATCAGTATGTGCGGAATAGTCGGAGTATTTGATCTGAAAGTCAATCATTTGGAATTAAGGTCGACAGTCCTTAAAATGTCGAAAAAAGTAAGACACCGCGGTCCTGACTGGTCAGGAATATTTTACTGCGACAAGGCTATTCTTGCTCATGAAAGATTATCGATAGTTGATCCTCAGTCGGGGAAACAGCCGTTATACAGTAAGGATTGCAATCTTATTCTTGCAGTGAACGGTGAGATATACAATCACCAGGAGATAAGAAAGCGCTACGAGAAGACATACGAATTCCAGACTCATTCCGACTGCGAAGTCATATTGCCTTTGTATCAGGATAAAGGTCCTGCTTTCATTGAGGAGCTAAATGGGATTTTTGCATTCGCATTATACGACAGGGTGAAAGACTGCTATTTCATAGCCCGTGATCATATTGGTATTGTACCCCTCTACATCGGATGGGATGCTTTTGGAAATTTTTTTGTTGCATCCGAACTTAAAGCTCTTGAGGGGGGTTGTAATAAAATTCAGGAATTTCTGCCCGGGCATTATCTTTACAGCAAAGACGGAGTAATGACAAAATGGTACAAACGCGACTGGATGGAGTACTCAGCAGTTGAAAATAATAAAACAAGTATCAGCGATCTTAACGATGCACTTGAAGCGGCTGTGCACCGTCAGTTAATGTCGGATGTTCCCTATGGTGTTCTGCTCTCCGGAGGACTTGATTCCTCTGTTGTGTCAGCAATTGCCAAAAAATTTGCGCCAAAAAGAATTGAGTCACAGGATATAAGTGAAGCCTGGTGGCCGCAGCTGCACTCTTTTGCAGTCGGACTTGAGGGATCACCCGATCTCGCAGCTGCCCGGAAAGTTGCTGATCATATCGGTACTATACATCATGAAATAAACTTTACAGTTCAGGAAGGACTTGATGCAATCAGGGATGTTATTTATCACATTGAGACTTATGACGTTACTACAATAAGGGCATCAACTCCGATGTACCTCCTGGCAAGAGTGATAAAATCGATGGGAGTGAAGATGGTCCTGTCGGGTGAGGGAGCAGACGAAATCTTCGGCGGGTATCTGTATTTTCATAAAGCACCTGATCCA
>PMIL01000363.1 GCA_003157075.1 Bacteroidales bacterium
CAAGCCTTCCTGTGGGTGCATTTGAGTATTCATTTAAAAATACCGGTACCTCCAGGGTCGATGCTGTATTTGCCTATAATTCCAGGAATTTTTTGAGCCAGCCTAATGGCGTTAATAAAATAAAGGCCACCACGAATGGATTTATCCTTTCTGAAGAGGGGGTGAAGAATAAACCGGAGACCAGGGGTGATTTTGCAATTTTTACCAATGAACCCGAGACAATCGTTGATCATTGCTGGTTCAGGGGAGGCTGGTTCGATCCAATGACAATCACCTGGGAAACAATAATAAAAGGAGAAGTACGTCAGAAAGATCCGGTGGAAAAAGGGGCTCCGGGCGCTACAGTATATATTCCATTTACATTAAATCAGGGTGAGACAAAGGTTATTAAACTAATGATGGCATGGTATGTTCCAGATACTGATCTCAGGTACGGAGAAGATTCCAAAGAAAAGGATTCAGAAACGTGTACCGATGCCAAATGTTCGTGTAAAGATCAATTCTATAAACCATGGTATTCGGCAAAGTTCAAAAGCATTGATGAAGTCATAAACTACTGGAAAACAAATTATAGTGATCTGAAAAGCAAATCGGAATTATTCAGGGATTCTTTTTATAAAACAACACTGCCTGTTGAGGTCACTGAAGCTATTGCCGCAAACCTTGCTATACTAAAATCTCCTACGGTACTCAGACAACCTGACGGGAAATTATGGAGCTGGGAGGGATGTGGAGACAATTCGGGATGTTGTGCTGGGTCATGTACTCATGTGTGGAACTATGCACAGGCAATACCGCATCTCTTTCCCAGGCTTGAACGATCCCTCCGTGAGACAGAGTTCTTTCCAAGCCAGGACAAGGAAGGCCATCAGACTTTCAGATCTGCTTTGCCAATACGGCCTGTCGCAGCAAACTTTCATGCAGCAGCTGATGGACAGTTAGGCGGTATAATGAAAGTCTACCGGGACTGGAGGATAAGCGGTAACAGCGAATGGATGAAAAAAATGTATCCGATGGTTGTTGAGAGTATGGATTATTGCATTCTGACATGGGACCCGAGAGCAACCGGAACGACCGAGGAACCTCATCACAATACATACGATATAGAATTCTGGGGAGCCGATGGTATGTGTACCAGTTTTTACCTGGGAGCATTAAAAGCCATAACTGAGATGGGGAAATTTAATGGTGAAAATGTAGATAAATACCAGTCGCTTTATGAGAAGGGCAGAAAAGTTCTGGAGACGGAGTTGTATGACGGGGAATACTTTATTCAGAAAATCAAATGGCAAGGATTAAAAGCGCCCGATCCGGTTACTGCTTCAACAGGAGCCTGGAATGTTGATTACTCAGAGGAAGCCAGGGAAATATTAAAGAAAGAGGGTCCAAAATACCAGTATGGAAAAGGATGCCTCTCTGACGGAGTCCTCGGAGCATGGATCGCTGAGATGTGTGGCTTGAAGAATATCATCGATTCTGAAAAAGTCCTTAGTCACCTCAGATCAATTTATAAATACAATTTCAGGACTGACCTGACAGACCATCAGAATCCGCAACGTCCAACCTATGCGCTCGGAAAAGAAGGCGGGCTCCTGATATGTACATGGCCTAAAGGAGAAATGCTTTCTCTTCCTTTTGTCTACAGCAATGAAGTATGGACAGGTATTGAATACCAGGTTGCTTCTCATCTTATGCTTAATGGTGAGGTTGAGAAAGGCCTTGAAATAGTTCGTACCTGCAGGGCCAGGTATGACGGAAAAATAAGGAATCCCTTTGATGAATATGAATGCGGACACTGGTATGCAAGGGCCATGTCGAGTTATGGCATGCTTCAGGGACTAACCGGTGTCAGATATGATGCTGTAACACAGGAAATGTTCATTGATTCAAGAGCAGGTGACTTTACGAGTTTCCTCTCAACGGAAACAGGATTCGGCAATATCGGTGTGAAAGACGGGAAGCCTTTCCTCAACACGGTTTACGGGGAAATAACGGTGAAAGATTTTGTAATAAAATAGGGACATGCCATTGCATGTCCCTACCTTATAAATCGGAGGATTGTAGGGCCACGCCATGGCGTGGCCAAAACATCCTTATTTCCCTGAATTGCTTACAAATGCAATCTGTTTACTGTCAGGTGACCATGACGGAACGTTGATGGTTCCCTGTCCGCCGTACAGATAAGCCAAAACCCTTGGTGTTCCGCCAGTAACCGGCATTATTCTCAGCATTACGCGCTTATATGACGGGTGATCGTTAGGATTAACTTCAGGCTGGAAAGAAATCATCAAAATCCATTTTCCATCAGGGGAAATATGGGGGAACCAGTTATTGTAATTATCAGATGTTATCTGTTCTTGTCCTGATCCATCAGGTTTGATTCGCCAGATCTGCATAGTTCCTGAAAAGTGGCCGTTAAAATAGATGTATTTCCCATCGGGAGAATATTCACATCCGTCAACATGCTGTCCTGCTTTTATGTCGGTTAAAGCAACTTCTTTTCCTCCCTCAATTGAATTTCTGTAAATATTGTATATTGGTATTCCCTTTCGCTGAGCTACGTAAACAAGTTCTTTGTTATTGGGTGACCATCCGTGCCAGTATGAAGGTGTATTCTCGGTAATCAATTTAGGAGTACCGCCTTCAAGAGGCAGAACATAAACTGTTGAGCCTCCGCCGGGCATTCCCTGACGTCCATGACTGATGGCAAGAAGTTTACCATCAAATGAAATACCATGATCATTATTGATGTTATTGGCAAAGCCCGTATTTAGTTTTTCGATTTCGCCTCCTTTGACAGGGATTTTAAACAATGAACCATCCATATTGAAAAGTAGTTTTTTCCCGTCAGGCATCCAGTTTGGAGCTTCAAACCTTCCGGCTTTTTCATATATCACCGTTCTTTTTCCATCAGTTACATTCATTGTTTCCATTCTGCATCCTAAATATCCCGATTTCCCGGGATCATATTCATCGGCTACAGGTTTATCTATCCTGACATTCCAGATTTTTACGGATTCAGTGACTGTTGAGTCGTGTGAACATACAAAAGGGCCTACCAGCACTTCATCAGGCAGATTTGCCATTTCTGTTGAACCGATTATATCGAGAGGTTTCCCGTTGCGGGCTGCCCTCATTATTATTTTCTTTCCTGCTCTTTCAACCTGTATAACATTATAAGATGAGTCTTTTGCAAATATCTCATCCTGAGGATCTCTCATGGCCATTCCGGTGGAAACACGCCATTGCAGACATGTCATTCCATCACCATGAATCGTTGCTGAAGCGTGAACTGATTTATCATCACTCGATTCCCTTACCATCCAGCCGGTCTTTCTGTGACCAGCTTTTCCTTTACCTATGAATTCAAAATTGGCAGTCAGGATAAAGTCACCAGTGATCTTATTGTACAGATAATGAAATTCATCGCGTGCAAACCAGATATTGTACCCGGCCCCGGTTAATGTATAGCTTTGATCAGCAGCATTATATTGTGCTGAACCTGTAATTTTAGGTTTTCCTATATCGGCATTGGTCTTGAATATTCCCACAGGAGTATTCTGGGCTGATGCAACAGTTAATATACTACTTAACATAATGATAATTAGTGATTTCATAGTTCATTGCTCTTTTAATCCTTTATAAATAATTTTTGATTATTGCCTGATTCACTTTTATTATTAGGAGTTTTAAAGATATATATTTTGGATAACAATAAAGATCCTTAATTGTCAAAATTAAAAGGCTTTAAAAAATCCTTCCCCTACTTTAATTACATTCCCGGAATTACTTTTAAATCTTTCTGATTGGAGATAAGCAAAAAAATAATTATCCTTGTGAATTGACTAATGTTTGAAAACTTTACTCCATATGGAAAACATACTTGAAAAACTGGCTTATTGTGTCGAGAATGGCAAGATTAATAAAACATCTCCATACCCGCCGAATATGAAAGATCAGGATGGGGCTGACGAATTAGCCAAGAAAGCCCTGGAAGCCGGAATTAAACCTGATGAAATTCTGGAAAATGCTCTCATTATAGCCATGGCTAAAGTTGGTGACAAATTCACCAGGAAGGAGATATATGTTCCGCAAATGCTGATGGCTGCTAAGGCTATGAACAGTGCTATGGCACATCTGAAACCTTTCTTCCAGTCGGGGGAGACGAAAAGAAAAGGGAAATTCATTATTGGAACCGTTTCGGGTGATCTTCATGATATAGGAAAAAACCTTGTTGCGATGATGATTGAAGGAGGAGGTTGGGAAGTAATAGATCTTGGCGTCGACGTTGGCGCTGATAAATTTCTTCATGCCCTTGATGAGAATCCTGATGCTATTGTGGGATTATCAGCTTTACTAACCACAACAATGGAAAACATGAAGAAAATAGTAGCAGCGATTAAAGAAAAATATTCCGCTTCAAAGATCCTTGTCGGAGGTGCACCGGTGACTGTAGAATATTGTAAGAAAATAGGCGCTGATTTTTATTCTCCCGATCCACAGGGAGCTGTCAATTATCTGAAACAACTCGCGAGCTAGCTTTCTTTTTGAGAGTGAAAACCCTCTCCTGCTTTGAGGGATCTCCTCAGAAGGAAAGATAGTACTCTGATATTTAATAAATTATATTTAACATTAGAGTACGAATAGCCTTTAGCTGACAGGGGCAAAAGAAAAGATTCTATTGGTAAGGGGAAAAACAGGCCGTTTTTATTTGTTTAATATTAAATATAATGCAGACAATACTAAGGGGCACTACAAAAGAAGTAACGATTGATACTGCCGGACCTGTTATAATTATTGGGGAATGCATTAATCCCACAAGACGAAAGAAACTCGTTTCCGCACTTCAGGATGGCAATTTTGATTATATGCTTGAACTGGCTGAAAGCCAGATTAAGGCCGGTGCAGATGTCCTTGATGTAAATGTTGGATTCCCGGGTGTTGATGATGTTAAACTTTTGCCTGCCGCAGTTAAGGAAATAAGAGCCAGGTTTGATATTCCACTTTGTCTTGATTCCCCGAATCCCAAAGCTATTGAAGCAGCATTAAATGCTGCAGGCCCAGGATGTCTAATCAATTCTGTTAATGGTGAAGAGAAGTCTCTTCAAACTCTGTTGCACATTGCCAGAGATTATGGAGCTGCGGTAATCGGACTGACTATGGATGAGGAAGGGATAACTCACAATCCGGAAAAAAGGCTCGCAATAGCTCAGAAAATTCTCGAAAGAGCGCTTAAAACCGGGATCAAAGAGGCTAATGTTATAATTGACCCTCTGGCAATGGCAGTGAGCGCTGACTCAAAAGCCTGTCTTATTACTTTGGAAACCATAAGGCTAGTCCATCAAAAACTCGGACTCAATATTACAATGGGTGCAAGCAATATTTCGTTCGGCTTACCCGGAAGAGAAGCCCTGAACTCTGCTTTTATAGCCTTAGCAATTTTTAATGGCCTCACATGCCCCATTGCTAATCCTGAAAAAATAACCGATGCAATACGTTCTGCTGACCTCGCACTCGGAAGAGACGATTATGCAGTCAGATTTGTTGAGTATTTTCAAAGTCGGCAATAAAATGCAGTCCGGATTAAGTCTTAGTTCAATATAATAATATGTCAGGTATTAAACCTGCCCGCAGATGGCAGCCAGCTTTCTTTCCGTTTAAAAAGGAATCTTTCAGCAAACGACTTCTCGCAAAAATTGAGCTCAGCATAAAAGGGCCGCTCTTTGGCTGCCGGATGTGCGGTAACTGTCTTCTTCAGGAAACAGCATTTATATGTCCGATGGAATGTCCGAAAGGGATGAGAAATGGCCCGTGCGGAGGAATAACCCCGGAAAAAAACTGTTATGTAGATGAGACACGAAAGTGTATCTGGTATGCTATTTATAAAAGAGCCCTTAAAACAGGACGCGGGGAGACACTTCTTGAAGTATTGCCGCCACTTGACTGGAATAAGGCAGGAACTGAAACCTGGGGGGATGTAGTAAGGCAGATCAGGCAGACAGGAACTGTTAAATTCATTCAGGGAGTTGTATCAAAGGATATTTCAAAAAAGAATGAAGTCTGGGATAGTGTTTTTAAAACAATAAGGCAACCTGAATGGTGGGGAGGTGATGCGGCGTATCATCCTGCATTGTATGTTGAACCTGTTTCTGAACTTGAAAAAAAGCTTCGTGCAGGTGAGTTTGTTGTCGCTACTGAAGTGACTCCGCCAAACGGTGCTGTTACAGATAAGCTTGTCAGGGATATCATGTCAGTTAAACCATATGTGACTGCTATAAATTTTACAGATTCATCCTCTGCCCGTCCTAAGATGTCAAGCCTTTCATGCTGTAAAGTTGCCATAGATACCGGGGCCGAGCCGGTCTTTCAGATTGCTTCCCGCGATACAACCAGAACCGGTTTGCAATCAACAGCAATCGGCTTAAATGCTATTGGCATAAAAAATATATTGTGCGTAACAGGAGATAATTCAATTATTGGTCCGTCACCCACAAGTAGCATGAATCTTGTTGATGTTGATTCAGTACAGATGCTATGGATACTGAGGAAGTTGCGGGATGAAGGTATCTATCTGGATGGGAGAATCATAAAAAATCCTCCAAAATATTTTCTCGGTGCGGCTACCACTCCCTTTGCGTCAGATCCTGTCCTTCAGGCAATTAAAGATCACAAAAAAATAAACGCAGGTGCACAGTTCTTTCAGACTAACCTTATATTTGAACCTGAGAGGCTGGATCTGTGGCTTGAACAATTGGACAAAAGGAATATACTTGAAAAAGTATATATTATGATTGGAGTTGCCCCATTAAAAAATTATAAGATTGCAGAATATCTTAATACAAAAGTTCCGGGCGTAAAAGTTCCTGAAAAGATTTTGAAACGAATGGAAAAAGCCGGAGAGTCGGGTTCCGAAGAGGGCGTTCAGATAGCCCTTGAGGTGATTGATGCGGTAAAACGCAAACAGGGGATCAATGGAATACATATAATGACATTAAGCTGGGAATCAATCGTTCAGAGGATTGTGACAGAATCGGGTCTGTTAAAAGGATAAAGAAAAACACTTCAGGTTTCAATTATTTAACATGTATTATAAAACTTACAATATCGATTTTAATGAACTGAAACTAAATCCTTCTATGGTTGAGACCGTATTGGGTTATCAAGAGGGAGACGACCGTGAATTAGTGACAAGTCTGATTGAAGAAGTACTGACCGAATCTCAGGGAATAAGTAATATAAAGGCTGAATTCAGGGTATTTGATAATATTCAGTTTGACAATGAGACTAAATCTGTTACCGTCAATAACCTGAACTTCCAGGTAAAAAAGATTATCTTCACTCAAATAAAAAGATCTGATTCGATTGCTCTATTCCTCTGCACAGCAGGAGCTGAGATTGGTCTGCGGAGCAAAAAAGCAATGCAGGAGAGAGATTTCTTAAAAGGTTACATTTATGATGTTGTTGGCAGTGAAATAGTTGAAGCAGCAGCAGATATTATGCAGGATGACCTTGAAAAAATGATTCTGAAGAATGGTAAAAAAATTACAAATCGCTATAGTCCCGGTTATTGCGGCTGGGATGTTGCGGAACAGCATAAATTATTTCAGTATTTTCCCGAAAACTATTGCGGCATTCAGTTAACTCAGTCAGCCTTAATGAATCCAGTTAAATCTGTCAGCGGTATAATTGGTATTGGTAAAGAGGTGAAGAATAACCCTTATACCTGCAGGATGTGTGAATTAAAAGACTGTGTCTACCGGCGAGTGAGAGAAATGAAACACTAAAGTATGGTGACAGCTGAAGTCCAATCCGCCACCGGCGTCAGAAAAGTAATGTTTAGAGCAAATGAAAATATTGGAACAAGAACCCGTTCAGCTAATGTTACAATATTTGTTCAAGATCTTCCTCAGCGAATAATTGATTTCTTCCTGAAAGAAGCATATGAAGAGAAGCAGGAATTTTGTATATTTGATGCTCAGGTGCGTAATTAATCCACAGTGTAATTAAAATTAAAGAAATACACTGTGTTACAAAATGCAGGACCTAACCAAAAAAGAAATAATTTAAGTTTATCAAATAGTATGCTATTACTTGGAATAGATCTTGGAAGCTCTTCGGTGAAAGCTTCAGTTATTGATGGTGAATCAGGCAAATGCCTTGCAACATCATTTTCGCCCTCCACTGAAATGAATATCATTGCTGTTAAACCCGGATGGGCAGAACAGGACACAGAAGTGTGGTGGTCAAACCTTAGGACCGCAATCAGTGCCTGTACTCATGATCTGGGACAGATGAAAGACGAGATCGGAGCTATTGGGATTTCATACCAGATGCACGGTCTTGTTGCTATTGACAAGAACGATAAAGTACTACGTAATTCAATAATTTGGTGCGACAGCCGGGCGGTCAGTTATGGAGAAAAAGCTTTAAATTCTCTGGGCAGAGACTACTGCCTCTCACACCTGCTAAATTCTCCGGGGAATTTTACAGCTTCAAAACTTGCATGGGTTAAAGAATATGAACCTGAATTATTTTCCAGGATTAACAAAATAATGTTACCCGGAGATTTGTTAGCACTGAGAATGACAGGTGAAATCAGCACTTCATTCACTGGATTGTCGGAAGGTATTTTCTGGGACTTCTCCGAAAATAAAGTATCTGAAGAACTTATGAGATTTTACGGTTTTAATACCAGTCTCCTGCCGAAAGCCTCCGCCTCATTTTCAGTAAGCGGGCACCTGCTAAAATCCGTAGCCACCGAATTTGGATTGCCTGAAGGTATTCCTGTTTCTTACAGAGCTGGAGATCAGCCGAATAATGCTCTTTCTCTTAACGTATTAAACCCGGGTGAGGTTGCTGCAACAGCAGGAACTTCGGGTGTGATTTATGGTGTTACAGATCAGAAAAAATATGATCCTCTTTCAAGGGTAAATACCTTCCTGCATGTTAATCACACTAACTCTTTGCCACGCCTAGGGGTTTTGCTATGCATAAACGGAACAGGAATACTTAATTCGTGGCTAAAACGAAATACAGGCAACAGTCTGTCGTATAATGATATGAATGAGCTGGCTGAGAAAATTACACCAGGATCTGAAGGACTATCAATTCTTCCGTTTGGCAACGGGTCCGAAAGAATGCTTGGAAATAAAGATAATGGGGCAGGTATCTCTGGATTAAACTTTAATACTCACTCCAAAGCTCATCTGTTCAGAGCAGCTCAGGAAGGAATTGCTTTTTCATTCAGATATGGACTGGATATTATGAAAGAGGTAGGAATTGATCCTCACATGATAAGGGCAGGGGAAGCCAATATGTTTTTAAGCAGGGTGTTCAGGCAAGTTCTCTCTACTGTTACAGGTACCGTAATAGACCTTTACAATACTGACGGTTCAATAGGCTCAGCAAGAGGTGCAGGAATTGGGTGTGGGTATTACAAATCAGAAAAAGAAGCCTTTATTGGGCTCAAAGCTTTAAGTGTAACAGAACCGGATAAGTCACAATCAGAAGAATATGAAGAGGCCTACATTAAGTGGAAAAATCTTCTTATAACATCATAAATACGAATTTTTTTGAGGTTAATGAATTTTAAATTTGGTCTAATCAAAAATACTTAACATGATCTACAAAGGTAAAAAAGAGGCATATCCTGGTATTGGTAAAATAGGATACGAGGGTAAAAAATCAAAAAATCCACTTGCTTTCAGATGGTATAATTCTGAAGAAGAGGTGGGTGGCAAACAGATGAAAGATCATCTTCGTTTCGCAATTGCTTACTGGCACTCATTCTGTGGCGACGGCTCTGATCCTTTTGGCAATGCAACAAGAGTTTATCCATGGAAAGACGCGGGCCTTGACGATAAAATAAAACAAAGACTCGATGCTGCATTTGAATTTGTAACCAAAATCGGTGCCGGATACTATTGTTTTCATGATGCTGACATCGTAGGTGATGGCACTGTTTTCGAAATGGAGAAAAGACTTGAAAAGATAGTTCCTGTTATGAAAAAGATGCAGGACCAAACCGGAGTCAAACTCCTCTGGGGAACAGCAAATCTCTTTTCTAATCCGAGGTATATGAACGGCGCTGCCACTAATCCTGATTTTAAAGTTGTGGCTAATGCAGCGGTTCAGCTTAAGAACGCTATTTCTGCCACTGTTGAACTGGGAGGAGAGAATTATGTTTTCTGGGGAGGAAGGGAAGGTTATATGAGTCTTCATAATACAAATATGAAGAGGGAACTTGAACATATGGGAATGATGCTTTCAATGGCACGCGATTATGGCAGAAAAATTGGTTTCAAGGGTACTTTCCTGGTCGAACCAAAACCTATGGAGCCTTCAAAACATCAATACGATTTTGATGTTGCAACAATAATCGGCTTCTTAAAAGAACATGGTCTTGATAAAGATTTTAAGCTGAATATTGAGGTCAATCACGCCACTCTTGCCGGGCATACTTTCCAACACGAACTTCAGGTTGCTGCTGACGCAGGTCTGCTCGGCAGTATCGATGCTAATAAAGGAGACTATCAGAATGGATGGGATACAGATGAGTTCCCTACAAATATTTATGAGGTAACTGAAGCTATGATGGTTATTCTTCAGGCAGGAGGTTTTAAAACGGGAGGAATTAACTTTGACGCCAAGGTAAGACGGAATTCTACGGATAATGAAGACCTCTTCATCGCTCATATAAGTGGCATGGACACATTTGCCAGAGCTCTTATAATTGCCGATAAGATCCTCAAAGACAGTGACTATCTTAAGATGAGAAAGAAAAGGTATGAGTCATTTGATAAGGGAGCCGGAAAAGATTTTGAAAAAGGAAAACTTACTCTTGGAAAGTTGAGAGATATAGCATCCGAGCTTGGGGAACCTGAAACCAGAAGCGGAAAGCAGGAACTCTATGAACAGCTTATCAACATGTATCTGGCTTAAAAAAATATGTAGGGACGTTGCATGCAGCGTCCCTACAATATTTACATTATTGAAGTAATAACTTCAAAGACAGGAGGATCAGCCATTGTCTTCTTCACCTTGCATAATTCTGCAACTGAGATCACGGCTTCTTTGTATTTTTCCGGGAAATCGGCAGGAAGTTTAATGTCAAGCTTGATATTCGTCGGGAGCCCTGTTTCTTCATCAAATTCAGCACTCTGAATAATCTTTATGTTTTCCGTGGAAATATTCCTGTTGTCGCAAAAAGATTTTACATAAATTCCAGCACAGGTTCCAATGGAAGCCAGAAATAGTTCATACGGAGATGGGGCTGAGTTCTGGCCACCGCTGTGAACAGGCTGATCGGTTTTTATTACATGACCATGTGAATAGGCGGTTACAACTTTGCCTCCCTCGAATATTATTTCCATGATTTTAAATTTGGTAGTATAATAAATGTACCATTGTAACAAATGATTCAGGTATTTGTTTCCTGTCTTCTTCTTCCGGCATTAATTCGACTCGTGGTTACTTGATTTTGTAATGATCTTCCAGGATCATTGCGAACAGTTTTCCCGGTAAAATATATTTCAGAGCTACTGCCAGTTTCTGTTCAAATGAAGCGATTATGTATCTGTTGCGGGGATTTTTGATTTCAACGATCCCAACAAGCTTTTTTGCAAGAACAACCGGTTCCCATCCGTTGCCTTCGTCTTTTTCAATTATCGCCATAGTTTTTAAATACTGCTCATTGTAAGGATCTTTTGAGTCAGATGGCGCCAGGAAATTTCTCCTGTTTGCAGAGTTGTTCGTATGAAAATCTCCGGGGTTGATCAATACAATCTTAATATTGAATTGTCTGACTTCCATTCTTAATGCTTCACTGAAACCTTCAATAGCAAATTTCCCTGCCGAGTAGAATGCCTGGAAAGGCAATCCCATAAGACCTCCTATTGAACTGAAATTGATAATTGTCCCGCCTCCTTGTTTTCTCATAACCGGCAGTACTTCTCTTGTCAGATTTACCATTCCAAGGAAATTGGTATCCACCTGTAGTTTAATGTTTTCTATTGGAGATGTTTCAACCGGTCCGCCTGTATGCATGCCTGCATTATTTATCAGCACATCTATTCTTCCCTCTTTTCCCAAAACAGAAGAAACAGCAAGTCTGACCGAATCATAGTTCATCAGATCCATTTTCAGATAAATTACGTTGTCCTCTGCTGCTGTCTCTTTTCTTACAGTACCGTAAACTACGTGACCTTTCTCAGCCAATAGCCTTGCCGTTTGTTTTCCAAAACCGGAAGAGATTCCTGTAATCAGAATAATTTTTTTCATAAGGAAATATTCAGTTGATGCGTTTTTAAACCAACAGTTAAAATGGAGTTTATCATCTGCCAGCTGGCAGATGACAGAGTGTTTATTATTTCTTTGCAGTTCTATTTAAGAATTCCCAATGCTTTGGCTGCCTTGGTAATCTTTTCAATTGAAATTTCTACCTGTTCCTTTGTATGAGTAGCCATCAAAGAATACCTGATAAGGCAATCTTCTTTGGGTACAGCCGGTGATACGACAGGGTTCACAAAAACTCCATCTGCCAGTAGCATTTGTGTTAATTGTAAGGCTTTTATATCATCCCTGATAAACAGAGGAATAATAGGCGTTTCGGATTTGCCGGTATCAAACCCCGCTGATTTGAATCCATCGAGAGCTAATGCCGTCATGTCCCACAGGTGTTTGATCCTTTCAGGTTCATTTTCCATTATCTCAATTGAGGCTAAAACAGAGGCGGCTGAGGCAGGCGTCATACTGGCACTGAAGATCAGTGACCGGGAATTATGTTTTATATAATTGATTACCTCTTTATCGGCAGCAATAAATCCTCCGAGTGACGCAAATGATTTTGAAAAGGTACCCATAATCAGATCTACCTTATCAGTAAGACCAAAATGGGAAGCTGTACCTGATCCATTTTTTCCCAGGATGCCAAGTGAATGGGCATCATCAACCATAATTGAAGCACCATAGTGTTCCGCAAGCTTAACTAATTCAGGCAATTTAACAATATCGCCTTCCATTGAAAATACTCCATCAACAACTATAAGCTTAATAGAGTCTTTATGACATAATTTAAGTTTGTTCCTGAGTGCTGTCATATCGTTATGGGCAAACTTAAGCACCTTAGAAAATGAAAGTCTGCTGCCTTCAATTATAGAAGCATGATCGAGCTCATCGAGTAGAAGATAATCATGACGGCCTGCAAGCAAGGAAACCACTCCCAGGTTTACCTGAAAACCAGTACTGTAACATAAAGCAGCATCTTTGTTTACCAGACGGGCTAACTTGTTTTCCAGTTCAATGTGGATATCTAGTGTACCGTTCAGGAATCTTGATCCTGCACAACCAGTTCCGTATTTATTTATTGCAGCTATCGCAGCCGCCTTAACTTTTGGATGACATGTCAGGCCAAGATAGCTGTTCGAACCGAACATGAGTACCTTTTTGCCGTCGATTATTACTACTGTATCCTGCTCGGATTCTATTGCCCTGAAATAAGGGTAGATGCCAGCCTGCATGGCTTTCTGCGGGGCATCATAGGCTGAAAGTTTGTTTTTTAAAATTCCCACTATGTCCTTTAAATGATATTATAATCGAGTCCAAATTTAATAAAAAAAGAATTAAACAGAAGAAAAGCACCTCTTTTGAGCTAATATATTATAATTATACTAAAAAGTGCCTAAAGTGCCTAGAGT
>PMIL01000021.1 GCA_003157075.1 Bacteroidales bacterium
CGCAAGTTTTCTTTTATGATTATTTATATCATCGAGCTTCTTTAATTTTACCGATAGAAATGCTGCCTGTAACTCGTCCAAACGCGAATTGTATCCAACAACTTCATTGTAATACTTTGTCTTTGATCCATAATTCCGGTACATTCTAATTTGCTCCGCCAGATCATAGTTATCTGTAACAACGGCGCCTGCGTCACCCAGAGCGCCAAGATTTTTTGTCGGATAGAAACTGAAAGCATTACAGTGCCCAAAAGTTCCTGCCTTCTTATTTTTGTATTGAGAACCATGTGCTTGTGCACAGTCTTCAATAACCTTTAACCCGTGACGATTGGCAATCTCCATGATCGGATCCATATGACACATTTTTCCATAGAGATGGACAGGTATGATCGCCACAGTTTTAGATGTTACAGCATCCTCGATTTTTGCAGGATCAACATTATATGTTTCGATATCCGGTTCGACCAATACAGGTTTTAAACCGCAGTGGATAATCGAAAGTATTGTGGCAATATATGTGTTTGAAGGAACTATAACTTCTGAACCTGGTTTGAAACGAAATATTTTGAGTGAAATAGTCAAAGCATCAAGCCCGGATGCCACCCCTATACAATATCGAACACCGCAATAATTGGCAAATTCCTGCTCAAATATGTCGACGGCTTTTCCTAGAATATACCAGCCGCCATGCATTACATCGGTAAATGCTTTTTTATATTCCGCGAAAAACGGCTCATTTACCTTCTGCAAATTTTCATATTCAATCATGAATATTCCTTGTAAATATAATCATTAGGATCAAAATATTCCGAAGCCAGCACCATCAGAATGGCATCTTGGGAAAAGTTATGCATGGTATGCCAATCATTCGTTTCAATGAGAAGACATTTTGACGGTTTATCAAGATGAAAATCTTCTTTTTTGACGCCATTATTGTTTGATACTATACAACTGCCTTTCAGGCAGATAGCAGCTTGAATCGTTTTATGATGCCTGTGTCCTCCCCGGACAGAATCATCCACTCCATAGATATAAAAAATTCTTTTAACCTCAAATGGAATAACTTTTTCAATGACAGTAAGATTTCCGCGTTTATCCGAAAATGTTTTAAGATCGATCAGTCGTGCCATAAAGTCCTTTATATTTTTCAATATAGTATTTTGCTATCGCCTGCCAATTAAATTTTGTCTTTATCAGTTCCAAAGATTTTTTCCCCATAGCATCCCGTAGATTTTTATTTTCTATTATTTTATTTACTAAAATAGCAAGCGTTTCATGGTCACGTTCATTATGCAAAAAGCCATTTAACCCATTAAAGACAACAAGGTCATTACCGCCTGCTCTAGAGGCAACTATCGGCCTGGCACAAGCCATCGCTTCGGGAACAACTGTATTCAAACCATCCGCGGGGATTTTTTCCGAAGGCATTAAAAAAATATCGCAAGCTGAATAATAATCTATTAATTGGTCAGCCTCTACGTAACCCATAAAGATCGCATGATCAAATGTCTCATCTTTTCTCAAGATGGAAATATATTCACTTTTTAAATCACCATCACCAATGATCACCAATTTAACCTTTTTACAATTCTGCACTAAGTATTTTAAGGCTCTAACGGCAGTCGAAAATCCCTTTTTGGGAATAAACCGTCCAATCATCAAGAGTAATATTGTATCATCGTTTATTTGCAGTTTCTTTCTGGTGATTTCCCGTCGCTCCGCCGAAAAGAAAATTTTTTCATCATCCACACCATATATAACATAGTCTATCCTCTCCGGCTCGATGCCACTTTTCATCAGTTCATCTTTTAAGTCCGAACTATTGCAAGACATATAATCTGATTTTGAAATGATGCTGGCAAGAAATTTTCCCAAAATACCCGTGTTTCTAATAACGGTTACATCTGAGCCAGGGAATGAGGTCATAATTTTTGTTTTAGACCCTGCCAGCCATCTTGCTCCCACGGCGATTAAAGTATTTGGAATTGACCAGTGACAATGGAGAAAGTCATAATTATCCTGTTTGAGCAGCCTGGCAAGTTTGATTATGCCGACGATTAATAGAAATGGGGTGAGCAAAACTGTCATCTTTGATATTTTAAGGTCTCCCCTCATGGACTTGCCATATCCGATCAGATGCATTGATTTAAACGGCATGTATTTATATTCGATAATTTTTACTTTGTCCGACTTATTGATTTTTCTTTTCTCTCCGGCAAAAAAAGGTGTGAAAACATTTACATCGTTACCCAATTCAGCATATTTTTTGGCAAGAGAAGCTATAAAATTGGAACGCCAGTCGCCTGGATAGAAAGGATATGAATGTGAAATAATGCATATCTTCATCTTGCTGCCCTGTTGATCTGCTTTCAGAGTTGAGATGTAAAGTTTTACGTCTTTAAAACTTTGTTCATGTTCATGGCAACGCCTGCATTAATAAGGGAACCGTCTGGAAACTCTAATCCTTCAAACCCGGTGATGCTGCAACCTGTCGGAAATGATCCGCCCTTATATGATCTTTCTTCACTCTGAAAGCATCAGAAATAATAGTATAAGGTTCCGACTGATTGCCATTGATTGCAAGGGACATGAATGCTTCTTTGATTGCCGCATCAGGCTGTCCCTCTTTCAGCAGAATTCGGGCAAGAATAGCGTGATAGGTGTAGGATCGGGGTTTAATGGTAAGCCCCTTTCTAATCCATTGCTCAGCCTCCCGCAGACGGTTTTTACGGATCATAATCTCCGCGATTCTTCTGTAACTGGTATGATTAGCCGGATCCAGTTGTAAGGATTTCCCGTGATGCATTAAAGCCTTGTCGTCATCGCCCTTCAGTAAATAATACTCTCCCAGCATTCCATGGGTTCTGGATTTTCTGCTTGGATTTGCCGCCTGATAAGACTCAAGGGCCAGGGTCCCCTCTTTGAAGGCTTCAGACAGCCGGCCGGCGACGAAATAAGTATTCGCCAGATTCTGACGAACATGGTGCAGGTTCGGCGTTTTTTCGATATTGTCGGTCCACAGTGATATTTCATCTTGATAAATGTTGTTTTGAATATAAACCGTCACCCCTTGAATAATCATAACAGAGATGACCGCTATGGTTAAAAAGAGAAACATCCATTTTTTGGCTGAAAAATAATGCAACCCCTTAATCATCATAATGGCAAGGGGCAGGAAAAAAAGCATGGATGGCAGGTAATTCCGATGTTCGTAAATGAGCTCCAGGGAGATGAAAGATCCTTCAATCAGATGATTGAGGAAAAAAAAGACGATGCAATAAGAAATGAGCGGCCTTTTTCTGGCCATACAAAGCGCAGCAACCACGATGAGAATAATCGTCAACAAAGCAGGGAGGGTCGTCCAGGGCACGAAGAGCGACGTCGATAAATCGATGTCATGAATGAGCATCATCCGGGAAGTGATCGGGTAAAG
>PMIL01000268.1 GCA_003157075.1 Bacteroidales bacterium
GGGGAATCTTGAGGCATTGAGAAGGAAAAAAGGATGGGGCAAAGTAGAAAGAAAGGGGTTTGAAAAGAAAAAGAAACGTTTCCTGCATTCTTCTGACCATAAGCCTGAAGAATAATTAGATTATTTTAAGAAGTAAGTTCCTTTCTACCTGAAACAAATTAAATCCTAATTTTCAGTTACTTTTAAAATTTTTAATCCAAGTACTCCCCTGGCAACAAATACATAATCTGTATTAGCCTCTACAAAATTAACTGATGCCCCCAGTATAATATTACCCATCCATGTTAGCTGACCACCAGTATCTATTTTAGCTATATCCAGTCCACCTGCACCATTTGCTATATAGACCCAGCCATTATCAGAGACTGATACTCCATTTGTAACATAATCATTGGGTGATTCACCATCAGGAACTACTGGTCGGGGTAATGCTGAGATCACTGCGGTAGGTAAACCAGAGGATACATCATAACATTTTAAACCTTCCTCTCCGAGTGCAACAAGAGCAAATTTATTATATAATCTTAATATGGATTTTGCTTCAGGATCAGCAGAACCACCAATTTCCTTATCCCAAATACCAGGATTATATAAATGACCCGGATTTCCACCAAATGCAATTTCAAAATCTTTATTAATATCGACCGAACGGGCATTTTCAATATTCATAAAACTCAGTTCTTTCATTTCATTGTCAAGAATGGTCAACCCTCCGCCGGTACCGGATGTAACATAAACCTTGTCATTATAATATCGTACATCAGTACCGACAAAGCCTTTCAGTGAGTAATTTACAGATTGGGCTGTATCAAATTGATTGGATGAAGTCAGAACATATCTTTCAGCAAAGGCACTATCACGAGTTTCATCAGATCCGGTAATCCATAGAATACTCTTCGAGGATGGGGAAGACTTAACATCCACTGAACTTACATCTTTGCCTTTATTAGTTTCAACATTTATGAAAAGAACACTTGATACCAGTTCCGGAGCATTTGGAGAGCTTATATCCACAACATCAACTCCCCCCAAATATCTTGGACCTTGTGTGTTGTATGTCACATAAGCATAATGATCCACTATCCGTACATGTGAAGCTTGTAAAACTTCACCATTATATTCCGGCGGGTATAAGGCTGCAATCAGCTGAATGGTTACGGAAGAAGTAATGCCGTTTAATGCTTTCTTTGTTTTTTTTGCTGTATCACCAAAAACATATGGAGTTGAGTTGTCGGTTAAAGAAATTCTTTTATTTAATGAATTAAGGTTGTTATTAATCAACATATTTTGGGATACTATGTTATCAGATGAATTATTAATCTGATTATTGTTCTTTTTACAACCTGTTACAATTAGAATAATTGTAAAACCTAAAATCAATATTTTTTTCATAGTTATTTGATTTTTAAAATTTTATGCAACGTCTTACTAGCCAAATCCGGATTCATTGCAATCGGCTTTTGCTTCAGTTAATACTATATCACCTTTTATTAAAAAAAAACATTTATTGATTATTATGTTCAAATCGATGATTTTACGAGAGAAAACTGAATATGTTACGCTATTCTTCTAAAACGTCAAGATACAAAAATAGAACTATTAGCTCCAAAATCCTTTATAAACTTTTAGAAATAAGTTACATAATTCACATATCCATGCATCTGTTCCCTTTACATAACTTTAGGAAACCATATTCAAATGTAGAATATAAAAATACAAAAGACAGGGCCAGGGGCAAAATTAACGAAAGAGCCTGTTCTTTCTTATGAATGTCTTATTAAGCTTAATAAATTCTATTTAGTAACTTTGGTTATATATCAAAATTATTAGCAGAACAAATACTAAAGTGATTATTGCGGATTAGATTCAACTGTCGATTTTATTTATTGTTCTAAACTTCGAATGGCCAAAAGAGCAAAAGTTGCAAGCCAGTGATCTCCTTCATACGTTCCTGAGACAACATGCGGAAGCGAATATTTAAAATGCTGAAGCGCTAAATCCTGCGCTGACTTCCTTTTTTCTTCAGGCATTTTAGCAGCTATGTCATATAAACACCAGGCACGACTGAAATTAAGGCCATAAAGATGTACCATTTTAGCATCAGCAGGATCAGGAACATCACATACCCTAAATAACTCCCCAGGGTTATTGTATAACTCAGGCATAAACTTATTAAACCATAAATTAAATTCTTTCCCCGGCAATATTCTCTGCATCAGATCAGCTTCTTCAAGACATGGACTAAGAAAATCATATCCTCCGGGCTCATAAGAAGCAGGGCAGGCAATATCATTTTTATAAAACCGGATGGCAGATTTCTTAATGGAATTTTGCAGGACGGTATCCCTAACAGTAATAGCATAATCCCAGGCCAGACACATACTGAAAGCCAGATTATAATGTTCAGGCTCACGAACCGGATATTGCAGTTTATTGAGAAAGCCTACCCATTCATTGGCAAGGAAGCGTGCCAGAGGATTCAGATTTTGACTGAGTTCCCTGCCGGTTGGAGTATTCCATGTTAACAATTCATTCTGCAATTGCAATATCCATCCCCAGCCATATGGTCTTTCGAATGTCAGATTATCGCCCTTGAATAAAGCTAATTCGGTTCTGATATTTTCCGCAGATAAATGCCGTTTCAGTTTGGTGAGAATACTGTCGGCTTCTGGCATTTCCGGATATTGCTTCAGAAGAGCGACAAGCAACCAGTGTCCATGTACACAAGAATGCCAGTCATAACAGCCGCAAAAGGCAGGCTGCATCTTTTTAGGAGTAGTAAAAGTTGTATCGCTTATAACATACCATGGCTTGAATGGAAATTCTTTGTCCAGGCATTTTAGAGGCAACGAAGCCAGATGCGATACACCTTGTTGCGTTAATGATATTTTGCCGTTCTCCTCAATGTAGAGCTGCTGAGCTTTAATAGAGATAAAAGAAAGGATGAAAATGAAATTTATAAAAAGCTTTTTCATGAGGCTGTTTTGATTTGAGGTTTCATAGGATGAAATATAGATTACTTCTTTGGTTTTAGTGATTTTTTATATGTTAAAATTCGTTTCAAAATGCCCGTTGAAAGTAATAATACATTACTTTCACGCAAAATGTCAGAAAAAGAATTTGTATTAAACGGGGAGGATAATTCATGCTATACCGACGACTTAATAAAACAGGAATTGACCTGTCGATTCTCGGATTCGGATGTATGCGGCTACCTATCGTGGATAATAAACCTGCTATGATCGATTATCCAAAGGCAACACAAATGCTCCATTATGCAATAGACAATGGTGTCAATTATGTAGATACCGCATATTTTTATCACGCGAATATGTTCGGACAACGAGGTGAAAGTGAACCTTTTGTAGGTGAAGCACTTTCAGACGGCTGGAGAAAAAAAGTTCATCTTGCCACAAAAATGCCTCTTTTTCATCTGAATATGAAGGAACAAATGGAATCGTTTCTCACAGAACAATTAGAAAGGCTAAAAACAGATTACCTCGACTTCTATCTCCTCCATGCACTTAATGGTGAAATTTGGGATAAGATGAAAAATCTCGGGGTGCGTGAATTTCTCGATAAAAAGAAAGCCGAAGGGAAACTCAGGTTTCCTGCATTTTCATTTCATGGTAAGGCTGAGGATTTCATGAGGATATGTGACGAATATGACTGGACATTTGCACAGATACAATACAACTATATGGACACAGATGTTCAGGCCGGGTATCAGGGTCTGAAATACGCAGCGGAAAAAGGAATCGCAATCGTGGTGATGGAACCTTTAAAGGGCGGCAAACTCGCTCAAAAGATCCCTGCTCAGATGATGTCGGTATTCAATGAATCAAATATAAAAAGAAGTCCTGCCGAATGGGCTTTACGTTTTGTCTGGAATGAGGCTGGCGTGTCAAGCGTTCTGTCAGGCATGAACAGTATAGAGCAGGTTGTTGAGAACATAAGGGTCGCTGATGAGGGAATTCAGGATTCAATAAGCAAAGATGAACTAATGATGTTCAGGAAATTGAAGAATGCAATGTCAACAGCGACAAAGGCCGATTGCACTGCATGCCGTTACTGTATGCCCTGTACTTCCGGAGTAGATATTCCTGATGTTTTAGCTGCTTTGAACAGTGCCGTTTTTTGGAACGATACAAATCCATGGCTTACCGGGTACTTCCGTATTAATGGTAAAGCAGCAAAATGTACTGAATGTAAGGAATGCGAAGGTGTGTGTCCGCAGGGGCTGCCAGTATCATCACTTATGAAAGAGGCTGTTTCTTTATTTAAAGGATGATAGATTGATATAGTTCAAAAAAACCTCTTCGACATATTAGCTGAAAAAAGACTGATTCCCGCAATTATTCGGACCGGTGATTGCACACAACTCTATTGCTTATTCCCTTTTATGTCGGATTTATCAACAGATTTGCTATAAAATTCAAATGCCCCTATATCCGGTGCTGAGCCTTCAGGAACTTTCTTCCCTTCAAAATCCTTAGTGTATTTAAGATCTTTACCGGCATCAATAGCCGGGCTTCCCGGGGAGAGGTGAAAATCCTTTTCGTTTACATTCCTGAATAAAGGATCAGCAATTTTTTCTCCTGGTCCCGGAGTTATCCCGATATCCTTTTTCCCTTCAAGAAAATACAGGTTATTCTCATGGATAAATCCCGGATCGTTGCTTACCCGCTGGTAATTAGGAATATAGAATATATTGTTTCGGTAAGCAAAATTCCCCGGGTGTGGAACTCCGTTCCAGAATCCAATCGCATAATCACTGTGAATAGTGTCGAGGAAAACATTATTTTCAATCCTCATATCTTCAACGATAACTCCGAATTTGCCTCCTACGTGAAATCCTCCTGCAACTCCATTATTCACGAAAACGTTATAAGCAATTACATTATGAGATACAGTCTCCCCCTGGCCTCCGATCTCAAATGCACCATCACAGTTCTCGCCATAATTATGATGCACATAACAGCTGTCAACATCTCCGTAAAACTCTACAACTCCTCCATCTGAGCCATAGTCAAAGCTTGGGGCTTTGCAATTGATCATCCTGTTATAAGAAACTTCATTACCGGAGGAAAACAGCCATATCCCAACAGCACCGAAATCGTCATCCCCTCCCTTTGTATTCCGGACCATAGTCAGATCATGGGCATAATTACGGGTAATAAGGTTATGGTCTCCGTGCACTGCAATTCCTATCCCGACTTTTGTTGCCTCATTCTTACGAATGATGTTATGTTCAGCTCCGGCATTAATATCAATTCCTGCAGCATGTGCCTCCCTGACCAGAAAATTCTCAACCACGATCCATTTGGCATTTATGTTGATTGCCACAGCTTTATCTGAGCCCGGATTTTTTATAACAGGATTTGGACCCTCTCCGTAAGCAGAATAAACAATCGGAAAATGATTGTTCCCGGATGAGTTTATAATCAACCCACCTACCCATACACCACCACGGTGAAAACAAATAGTATCACCTGGTTTGAAATTATGGGAATTAACATTTATAAGGGATTTCCATGCATTTTTCATAACAGTCCCGGTTTCAGCGTCATTGCCCTGCATAGAATCTACATAGTAAACTTTGGCAGATGTATTAAGTGAAAAAGCCAGCATTGCAATTAGAAGTAATGACAGAAGTAATCTGCTTTTAATTCTTACGTTTTTCATCAGATTAATGATATATTGATTAATGCAATATAATTAAAAAAATCTTCAGATTTAAGGCTAAAAAGAATCCCTGTCTCGCTAGTAGGGCTTGAGGACTGTCATTTCCACTCAGCTGGCATCTCTCATTTGGTTTTCGGTTGGCCAATGATAACAGTTTCACTTTAATAATTAACTTTGGTATCAGGAGATGCCGCTTATTCTAAAATGAAAGATCATGAAAACGATAATTCTGTTTTTAACTCTTGCCTTCATTACAATTTCAGCAAATTCGCAGACAAAAAGCTCACTGATTTTCTCAACAGCTCAGGACAAGTATCAAAAAATGGAAACAGCCGGTACAATTTTGACTGCGATAGGAGGTGTGGCATTATTTACCGGCAATATTTTATATTGGAAAGTATACAATAATCCCAATCAGGAAAACCCCAATGCAAAAGCAAAAAAATATGGGGATATAGTAATTGGAGGTTTGGGAGTAATGGCTGTTGGTATCCCTTTATGGGCTATAGGGAAAGCAAACCTGAGGCATATCCAGATAGAGGCCAGGGTGGTTAAGTTTAAAGGCCTCGCCTCAGCAAACGGGATCGGATTAAAAATCAGGTTTTAAAGTGATGACTTTAAAACAAAAATATGGAAGCACAGCCCTGGTAGCCGGCGCTTCTGAAGGAATCGGAGCCGCATTTGCAGATTATCTGGCAGCTGAAGGAATGGATTTGGTTCTCATTGCCCGTCATCCTGTCCCTTTGCAACAATTTGCTGATTATCTGCAAAACAAGTATAAAGTAGAAACCATATGTTTATCATATGACCTTGCTGACCAAAATTCAACTCAGCAAATACTTGAATCATTGAATGGCAAAGAAATCAATCTGATTGTATATAATGCAGCCTTGTCATATATAGGTCCATTTATTAAAAATTCAGTGCAAAACCATTCTCATATGGCTCAGGTGAATATGATGACTCCTTTATATATGCTTCATGCATTCGGAGAAAAAATGGTTAATAAAGGCAAGGGTGCAATTATTTTAATGGCTTCTTTAGCGGGGTTTCAGGGCAGCGGGTATTTATCTGTGTATGCAGCAACAAAAGCCTTTAACCGTGTACTGGCAGAAAGCCTGTGGTTTGAATGGAAAAACAGTGGCGTCGACGTAATAGCATGTTGTGCCGGTGCTACAGCAACACCGGGTTATAAAAACAGTAATCCTGAAAAAACCGGATTTTTTACGCCAAGGGTACTGGCTCCGGAAGAGGTGGCTGCAGAATGTTTTAAAAAGCTTGGCAATAAGCCTTCTTTCATTACAGGAAGAGGAAACAGGATAGCATCATTTATAATGCAGAATATCATTCCAAGGAAAATGGCTATTACAATAATGGGAGATACAACCAGGAAAATGTACCGGTTGTAATTTCAAAGAATGTTTCTGCAGTTTTGATTTTTAATAGATAAAAGGAATAATCCGGTAGGGAACCTTTTTCTCGTATGTTCTCCAGAGTTCTCCGTATTTTAATGCGCATCTTTTATTGTCGTCTATCTGACGAGTAAATAATAACCCAACATAATATAATGGATATAACCATGGCCAGATTAAAGAGGGATATCCTGTACAAAGTATAATCCCGGTGCCCATGAGTATCTCTCCTAAATAGTTTATGTGTCTGCTGACTCCCCAAAATCCATTTACCAGCAAGGTGTTACTGCCATCTGTAATCATTTCAGGTGTGATCCATAAAAATGGCTTTTCCGGATCTTTTTTAAATAAATATTTCTGCAGATTAGCTCCACGGGACAAAACCCATCCTGCGAAGAAAATGAGAACGTAAATAAGTAAGAGCCAGGCAGGGGTATGAGGATCTGGCAAATCTGCCGTTGACCACAAAAATATAGAATAAAAGTAAGGATAAAAGACTATACAGCCCCAGCCTAACTTGAATCCGATTCTTTCCGCAAACAGATCATATGTATAAAGATGCACTTCCTCAAAGGTCATGTAATCAATAAGAAAATACGATAGCAACGCTGTGGATAAGAACAGACCTTTAGAAGCGTGATCCCCAAAAAGGATCCAGTGATGGGCGGCAAAACTTAACGCATTGAGTTCAAGTACAGTTGCTCCCGTCATGTAAAGCCACATCTTTGCATCAACTCTTCCGCCCCAGAGTTGAAGATTTTCTATTCTTCCAAAAAAGACATCTGACAAAAAAGACTTCCTGACTGATGGATAAGGCAAAACTACCGCCATAGTAAAAATGATACCTAAGGTAAATGCACCGGCCAGAGCATACCATCTGTAAATGAAGAGCCAATCATATGGAACTATGTCAAAATAACCTGATAGGAACCATAATATAATCACGACAAAAAACACAAGAATGCCATTCAGCCTGTATTTCATTTTTTCTGTGGAATCTGGCTGGGTTATATACCCTGTCACCCATTTGCCCGGCAATAAAGCATTCAGGACAAAAATCATAACTGTGATCCCTATTGGCGCTAAAAATCCAAATGTTTTGTCCATATCAAATAGTTTAGACATAAAATTAAAATAAAAACCACAATATATCCGAATGTTTTGAAATGTGCTGGTAATTAAAATGATTCTAAAATCTCTTTTCTTGCCCTGTTTACATATTATTCATACCTTTAATCATTAAGTAATTAGATTGTTATATCTGTAACAATTGTCAGCCGGAACTGATATTTCAACTTGGATTAAAAATGGACATAAAAGAGATAAACAGGTTTAGCATCAGAGTATTTAATGCTGTTTTAAAATTACTGCCTCAGCTGGGGCCAGATTTAAAATCACTTACAATAAAGCACTTTAAATCATTGTTGAAGTCGGAAAAATCACATTTTTTCGTTGCAGAACTTGACGACAGACAAATTGTCGGCATGTTAACAATTGGGACTTACATTATCCCGTCAGGAACCAAAGTATGGATAGAAGATGTAGTAGTTGATGAATCGCAGAGGGGAAAAGGAATCGGTAAAGAGTTGATGCTTTTTGCTATCGGTTTTGCAAAAGCTTTGGGTGCTGAATCCATTGAACTTACATCTAAACCATCAAGAATAACAGCTAACAGATTATATAAAAATCTGGGATTTGTTCTTCGTGAAACAAATGTGTACAGATATACTCTCAATCAGCACTATATCGAAGATACTATTAAACCGGAAACCTGAAGTAAATTGATATTATAAGAGAACAATTTATATATCTTAGTTCAGTAAAAACCAAAACTATGATCTAATGGACAAAAAACTATCAGATAAGATTAATTCAGCACTATTAAGTCAGTTCCCCGGCAGCAAACCGTCAATCATTGAAGTCGCTGATAATACATTCAAATATCAATTGGAGAGAAATGACAATTATTCATATTTTCTGGTAGGCTTTAGTATTAATGAATCAGGGGACCTGAAAGTTGACTGGAAAAATGCAGAGCCTTTTATGCTTTAAACCGGGATGAATGATAATAACCTTGCCTAAGTACCTGCAACTTCAATCATTATAAAATGCTTTAATCTTATGATAAGGAATATTTCATTCTGTCTGGCAATAATTCTTTTTTTGAATGGTTGCCGACGGATTAATCTCAACAACAGTTATGAGACGAATGATCTGTTAAAAAATCAAATATCCGTTTCAGGAACCAGATTTATTGATTCCTACGGAAGACAAGTTATTTTTAGCGGCATCAATAAAGTTAATAAGGATTCTCAAAAAAATTATCTCGATAATGATACCAGTGAAACTTTTAATCAGTTTAGTAAATGGGGATTAAATTGCGTGCGACTTGGTGTTATCTGGGCCGGTGTTGAGCCTGAACCGGGTAAATACAATGAAAAGTATCTCGATAAGCTTGAAAAACAAGTTAACTGGGCTGCTCAGAATGGTATATATATATTACTCGATATGCATCAGGATCTTTTCGGGGCTTCCACTGAAGATGGCAAGGATTCAATGGGCGATGGAGCTCCTCAGTGGGCGACATTAACAGAAAACCTTCCTCATGTTAAGGGGGCAATCTGGAGCGATGC
Organism: Bacteroidales bacterium; assembly: GCA_003157075.1. GTDB lineage: Bacteria > Bacteroidota > Bacteroidia > Bacteroidales > VadinHA17 > LD21. Next base: position 9,731 of record PMIL01000268.1, read on the forward strand.
TTATTTGATCAGTCCCGCTGTGCAAAAAGCATTTGATAATTTCTGGGCAAATTCACCCGCACCTGATAATATTGGTATTCAGGATCATTATGCCAGCATGTGGAAGCATGTTGCAGAACGATTTGCCGGGAACAGGGCGGTGATTGGTTATGACATAATGAATGAGCCATTTAATGGAACAAATGGAAGCAATTTTATACCACTGGTAGTCAGAGAATATATTAAATTTCATGCAGAAGAAACCGGAATTGTATTAACCGAAAATGAAGCAATGGCTCTGTTTGCAGATGAAGAACAACAATTTCAAATACTCAGCAGACTCCAGGATCCTGCAAAGTATGGCAGATTAATGGATGCTGCAAAAGACTTATGTCAGCAGTTTGAAAAAACAGATCTCCAGTCAATGTATCAGCACGTTGGCAATTCAATTCGGGAAGCAGATACAACACATATTCTTTTTCTTGAACATTCCTATTTTATGAACACCGGTATCAGCAGCGCTATTCTACCCATAAAAGGAAAGAATGAGAAGCCTGATCCCCTACTTGCGTATGCCGGCCATGCTTATGATCCCCTGGTCGACACCAAATACTATGACAAACAGGATAATTCACGAGTCGATTTGATTTTATCACGGATAAATGAAACATCAATCAGGATCAATGTCCCGGTTCTTGTAGGAGAATGGGGAGCACTATCAGGTAATTCAGAAGCAATGGCATCTTCGGCACGAGCTGTTAGCGGCCTATTTCAGAGATTTAGGTTTAGCAATACCTATTGGAGTTATTATCCGGGAATAGATAAGGAATTGTATTTTACACAAGAAATTATCAGACCTTATCCTCCTTATACATCGGGAATACTCCTTAAATATGCTTTCGATCATAGAACCGGTTTATTCAGTTGCTCATGGAAAGAATTATCTGACATTAAGGCACCGACAGTTATTTATATTCCCGATTTGGATAGTATTATAAAGGATAGCATTACCCTGGTTCCTGAACGGAGCAAATATGTTTTTCAGCCAATAAAAAACAGTAAAGCCGGATACCTGGTTATTCCTGTTACAGGAGATTCTATTGACAGAAGCGTTGAATTCAGGCTGAAATAATCCTAGGTATTGCTTATATTTACTTTATGCGTCAAGGTCGGATCATGCAGTTTATAAATTTAGTCTCGTACCATATAATCCGTAGAAAAAAAAACCAGTTTAAAACTTAATAACGTGGAAAAGAAATCCGGTGTTTCAGAAAGCAGAAGGAATCTTTTGAAAGGGTTGGCAATGCTTCCTTTTGCAGGCAGTTTTTCAATCTTCTCATCAGCTGCCAGAATGTTATCCAATGAACAGGGTTACCTTACCGAAGAGGCTAAGGCTTCCTTAAAGAACCTGAAAGGTGTACTTCCAAAAGGGAAGCTGGGAAAACATGAGATAAGCAGGCTTGTGATGGGATGCAATCCTATGGGTGGTTGGTCCCATTCCAGAGATCTTCCGTATGTCGGAGAGCTCAGCAAACACTGGCATACTGAGAAAAAAATGAAAGAAACCTGGGCTATAGCAGAACAGGCAGGCGTCAATTTCTGCAACCTGGTTGAATTTCAGTACAAAACATTCAATGAGTACAAAAAGGAAACTGGCAGTAAAATGATGAACGTTTGTCAATGTTCTATCGGGGAACCAAATGACAGGCTTAAGCCGGTCAAGAAAGCCGTAGCCGACGGAGCTGATTTCATATATATTCAGGGCGAGAATGTTGACGGTCTGGCAAAAACCAATGCAATCGATGTAATGCTGAAAACTGTTGACTACATCCGCAGCCAGGGATTGCTTGCGGGTGTTGGGGCACATTCAATCAAGACCATTCATGCCTCCTTAGATGTTGGTGTCAGGCCTGACTTTTACTATAAAACTTTTCATCATGATAATTACTGGTCTGTGACTCCGGCTGAAAACCGGAAGGAATATCCCAATTACCCGGAGAAACGCATAACCGATAGAAATCAGTGGAATGATAATATGTGGGATCAGTACTATAAGCTGACTATTGATACATTCAAGTCTATTGATGTTCCGATGTTTGGTTTCAAGGTCCTTGCAGCAGGTTCAATTCCACCTGAAGACGGAATCCGCTGGGCCTATGAAAATGGCGCCGATTTTGTATGTCTTGGAATGTATGATTTCCAGGTAGTTGACGATGTTAACACAGCCATTGATATCCTTGGCAGCCTGGGAAAACGTGAGAGACCCTGGCGATCATAAGATGAATGAATACCTTAAGGGCTGATGCGTTAAGCCCGCCCTGGATAATATCCTCTATTTCACTCGTTTATATGGTTCAGTACCAAGCGATTTATTATTTACTATTTCTTCCCGTATGACCAGATCAGGTGATTTGAGATCAAATAATACTGTGAAAGATGACTTTGCCGGGTTTGAAGCAAATTCCAACGGAACCTGTTCGAATTTGTTTTTATCTGTAAACCAGGCTGACTGCAGAATTATATCAGGACTATCTTTCATAAGTCCGGCAATAACGACTTTATCACTCTTTTTATCATATCCCCAGAACTGCTTCATTTCAAGCCAGACCTTTCCATGAGCAACGCTTCTGAGACTGAATTCCAGTCCACCGTTTCCGTAGGGTGTAAATTCTGCAGTATAAACAGTGTCTTTATTAGTTTCATTTTTCCAGGTACCTATAAATTGTTTCATAAGTTCAACCTGATTTAGTCCGGATTGTGTAGTTTGAGAATGTCCAACATATGTGCACAGTACAAACAAAACTGCAGTCATTGAGAGAGTATAGAACTTTTTCATACAATTTTTTTTAATGAATTTATTGAGAAATATTCCAAATAAACATCAGTTTCCTGATATTGTTCGTTTTCCGACAACACATGGCAGCACAATGAAAAACCCGGTAAGTTATTGAACTTCCCGGGTTTAATATTTTCTTTTAATATACTCAAATCTTACATCAGGATCTGTCGGGCATAATGCACACAGGTTTTCACCTCTTTAACGGCATTTGACCATGGTTTGACATCGTATTCAAGTTCAATATCACAGTAGATCGGCCATCCTTTCTTTTTTATCAGTAAGAGAACTTCCTCAAGAGGCATCTCGCCTTGTCCCCATACCTGATTGGTATTAGCAGGATCGGTTTTTGGTCCTGTCTTGTCTTTAATATGAATACTTACAATACGATCGTGATACTTTTCCAGGATAGTGTTCGGATGCAACCCTGTTGAACCAAAAAAGTGTCCGGAATCAAAGTTAAACATTACTGCAGGGGAAATGGACATAAACGGATCATAGCTGAACCCCGGAGTAGCAAATTGCATATGAGTATGGAAAATAGCGTACATACCATTTTTTTCTGCAAAAGGAGCGAGTCTCTTAACAGCTTCCATTCCAAGTTCATCTGTTACTCCTTTGGCCCCCAGCGCTTTAGCAGCTTTAAAAGTATAATCAATCTCCTCGTCAGACCATTTCGCCGGTGAGAACTTGACAATATGAATTTTTATACCAGCCTTATCGAACACTTTTTTTACATCATCGAATTTCGACATGGGCACTGACAGCCGCCATTTTTTCATCTCCTGGTTGTATTTTTCAATCTCGGCCTTCTGTGCCTTCATAGGGTACTTTGGAGCTCCAATGAATTCTTCAACATCATTGCTCATAAGTTCAATTGAGCCAATGCCCGCTTCATTACAATACTTAATTATGTTATCAACTCCTCCGGGCATACTGCGCCAGCTGTAGGTTATGGCACCTATCTGCACTCCGCCAAAACCTGAGTCTTGTGTTGTTCCGGCCAGATTTTTAGCAACCGGTCTACTATTGCTGAATAAATTAGCAGGCATCATTGAAAAAGCGGCAACTGTTGCTGTACTTCCAAGAAACTTACGTCTCGAAAGGTTCTTTTCTGACTTAATATTGTCTTCCATATTTTATTTATTATAACACATTTAATGATTGTCATGTTCAAAACATAAACTCTTAAATATACAAAATATATGGCTTTTTACTTTTGTATCCGGCATCATTCTCATGCAATTATGAATATTTGCATAAGAATTTAAACTTTTTAAATCCCTTAGAATGGCAAAAAATGACTGAAAAGAAAACCTGGAGTGATTAAGTCCGGGTTTTTGCATGAAACTTACAGAAAATTATATTGCTGTCCCTCCCCTTTCTCCGGTTCTGATTCTGATACATTCTTCAAGGGGTGAAATAAATATTTTACCATCACCCACATTCCCCTCGCCGTTTGTACGTGCAGCTTTTAAAATTGCATTAACTGTAATGTCTACAAATGCATCATTCACACCTATCTCAATTCTGATTTTCGGTATTAAATCAGGTACGATAATCTGGCCTCTGTACATTTCTTCAATTCTTTGCTGTCCGTGACCTGAAACACGGCTGACAGTTATTCTTTTTATATCAGCCTCAATAAGAGCTTCACGAACCTTGTCAAGCTGAACTTCCCTGATAATTGCTGTTATTAGTTTCATTTTATGTTTTTTGCTTTATTTTTTGATTAACTTGGATTCAACATTCCATACCCGCGTTCTCCATGGTACGACCTGTCAAGACCCGCCATTTCATCAGTTTCGGTTGATTTAAATTTTATAAACTTATTCAATATACTGATTATTATAAATGTCATAACTGCAGCATAAACAATAGCAATAGTAACAGCAAGGCCCTGTACGCCAAGCTGGTTCCAAAGATTCCATTTTCCTCCTACAGCTGCAGCGGCTTCGTGCATCCATGATGGACGAATGAAGAATGTGAGAAGTATTGCTCCGACGACCCCGCCTACTCCATGAATTCCAAATGCATCAAGACTATCATCGTAGCCGAGTTTATTTTTTACCTGAATTGCAGAATAACAAACAAAAGAAGCAAGGAAACCAAGGATCATTGCTCCGTAAGGCTGTACCACCCCTGCAGCGGGAGTTACGGCAACAAGACCTGCCAGAATTCCTGATGCAAAACCAAGTGCTGTTGCTTTTCCCTGGTGCATACTCTCTATTAATATCCACGATAATGCCCCTGAAGCAGCAGCAACCTGAGTTGCAGTAAGAGCCTGTGCAGTACTTAATCCTGAAGAAACACTGCTGCCGGCATTAAATCCAAACCATCCGACCCAAAGCAGACCAGCACCAAGCATGGTGATGACCATGTTGTTCGGACGAATCACCTGGTAAGGATAGCCTCGGCGCGATCCAAGAAATAAAGCAGCCACCAGACCACTTACTCCGGCTGAAATATGGACTACTGTTCCTCCTGCAAAATCGATAGCTCCTTTCGCCCCAAGATGAAAAAGAAATCCGTCGGAAGCCCAGACCCAGTGACACAGCGGATTGTAAACCAATAGGCTCCAGATAGTAATAAAGAAGCAGTAAGCTTTAAAATTGACCCTTTCGGCAAAAGCTCCTGCAATAAGCGCTGGTGTTATTATGGCAAATTTTCCCTGAAACATTGTAAAAACATATTCCGGAATACCTGCATCTAAGATATTTGTGTCGATACCTTTCAGAAAGAAGTAATCGGAATTCCATCCGAACCATCCTCCTAATATGTTTTTTCCGAAGCACATACTGTAACCCACAATCACCCATAAAACACTTATAATCCCCATTGCCACAAAACTATGCATTATAGTTCCCAGGACATTTTTTGAACGGACGAGTCCGCCATAAAACATTGCCAGTCCCGGAACCATCAGCAGCACAAGTGCTGTAGAGGTAAGCATCCAGGCAGTTGCTCCTGAATCAATGTGAGTATTGTCAGCAGCAAATAAACCTGTACTGCTGATAAAAAGAAGCATCATTATTAAAAGGTACTTTTTCCCAGAATTTCTCATCAGTAATAAATTTAACACAATGTCAATAAAAAACACATATATTATACAAATTTATGTTTTTTAGGGGGTATGTCAAATTATATTTACCTTTTTTTGACCTTAAAGTCATTTTTTTAAGGGTATACTTCGTTTTATCTATACTTTTTTTACGAATTTCAATTTTTTGCCTGGCTATTCTAAACTTCAGGTATTTTATAAGCCATCAGGATTTAATATTCCTTATAAACCGGCCTATATTTTCAATAACTTTATCGTCCTTCCCCAGCGACTTCACAAATGCGCTTCCAATGATCGCACCTCTGGCATACTTACCTGCTTTGTTATAAGTCTCCCTGTTCGAAATTCCAAAACCAATAAGGCAGGGATTATCCAGATTCATATTTTGAACCCTCTTAAAATAAGCAACCTGTTCTTCAGAGAAGTCGTTTTTTGTCCCTGTCACTGATGAGGAAGAAACCATATATATAAAACCCCGGCTGATTTTATCGATTGTATATATTCTCTCTGCAGAAGATTGCGGGGAAATAAGAAGGATATTGTAAAGATCGTATTTATCAAAAATGGAGAAATATTCTTCAACAAAGTTCTGGGGTGGAAGATCGGGAAGAATTACACCATCAATTCCAACACTGCTGCACTCTGCACAGAAATTCGCGATACCAAACTGAATAACAGGATTTAAATATCCCATCAAAAGAAGCGGTATTTTAACCTCTTTCCGGATACCGGAGAGCTGGCTGAAAAGTAATTTAAGACTCATCCCATTCTTAAGCGCTTGTTCGTTACTGTGTTGTATAACCGGACCGTCAGCCATAGGATCGGAAAAAGGCATTCCGATTTCAATCATATCTGCACCGGCATTTTCAAGTGCCTTGATAATTACGGTTGTTGAATCCAGGTTTGGGTATCCTGCTGTAAAATAGACAGAAAGTATATTGGTTTTTTTCTCTTTGAAAAGCTTGTCAATTCGGTTCATAATTAGTAATTAAATTGATAAAATCCGTTGTGTGCCCCCTGCCTCTCCGCGGCACCCCCTAAAGGAGAAATAAATCTGTGGCATTAAGTCGAATTTCACATGTGAGTAGTCCATTTAGCCCCCTTTAGGGGGTTTGGGGGGCTCTCCATATATTTTATGTATGTATCCATATCCTTATCACCTCTGCCAGAGATTGTTACAACAACAACATCGTCATTGTTGAATTTATGTTTCCCCAGCCAGGCAAGAGCATGAGCCGATTCAAGGGCAGGTACGATTCCCTCCAGCCGGGTAAGCCTTAAGGCAGCTTCCAATGCCTCATCATCAGTGACATTATCGAAAATAACCCTCTTTATTTTATGAAGATAAGAATGTATTGGACCGATACCAGGATAATCGAGCCCAGCCGAGATAGAATAAGGTTCAATGATCTGACCATCCTCCGTCTGCATAAGCATTGTCATGCTGCCATGTATTACTCCCGGACGACCCTTCACCAGCGTCGCTGCTGTCTCCCCGCTTTCGGTACCCTTTCCCGCTGCTTCCACTGCAATCAGCTTAACCTGCTCATTATTAAGATAGTGATAAAAAGAGCCAATTGCATTACTCCCTCCGCCAACGCAGGCAACGATGTAGTCAGGATTTATTTTATCTGATACCTCTTTGACCTGGTAAAGCATTTCTTCGCTAATAACTGACTGGAGCCTGGCTACCAGATCGGGATACGGATGTGGCCCGACAACCGAACCAATAATATAATGTGTATCAGCCGGATTACTTATCCAGTCGCGTATAGCTTCGTTTGTAGCATCTTTCAGTGTCTTATTTCCACTTATTACAGGAATTACTTCAGCCCCAAGCATTTTCATTCTCAAAACATTGGGCGATTGTCTTTCAATGTCCGTCTGTCCCATATAAACAACACACTTCATTCCCATGAGAGCACAGACGGTTGCAGTTGCAACTCCGTGCTGGCCGGCTCCGGTCTCTGCTATGATCCTTGATTTTCCGAGCCGTTTTGCAATTAAAATCTGTCCAACTGTATTATTGATCTTATGTGCTCCTGTATGATTAAGATCTTCCCGTTTAAGCAAGATTTTTGTTTTATAAAATAAGGAGAGCCTTGAGGCAAAATACAGCGGAGATGGTCGTCCAACATAATTTTTTAATAATGAATTGAATTCATCAATGAATTTCTGATCGGTAAGGATCTTCAGATAATTATCTTCCAGTTGCTTTACATTCGGATACATCATCTCTGGTATATAAGCGCCGCCAAATTCCCCATAGTAACCTCGTTCATCAACATCGTATTTCATAGCTTACCATTTTTAAGTTCATTAATGAAAGTTTTGACCCTGACAGCATCCTTTATACCCGGAGAAGTTTCAAACCGGCTGTTTATATCTACTGCAAATAATCCTCTGTTAATTATTGATTTTATCTCTGCTGCGTCATCGGGTGAGATTCCTCCGCTGAGGAAAAATGGTTTATCAAGAGAATATGCCTCAAGTTTTTCCCACGCAAACTTCTTTCCGCTTCCTCCCGGTTTTTCACTTTTTGTGTCAAATAAGAAATAATCACACCCGGGCATATATTGGTTCAGCGATTCAAAATCAAAATCCCGGTCAATATTGAACGCCTTAATTACCGGCAGTCCTGATGATTTTAACTGTAAACAAGCCTCGGACGATTCATTCCCATGCAATTGAATCATATCCAGACCGGTACGGATCGACAAATCTAGTATTTTATGATTATCCTCATTATAAAATACCCCAGTCTTTTTTATACCGGGAGGTATGCTATTGAATAATACTAGGTCAGGATCATTTCCTACATACCTTGGTGATCCAGGGTAAAATATAAAGCCAAGAATGTCTGGATTTAATTCAGCTATCTCCTTTACATTACCGGGATTATTCATTCCACAAACTTTAACTCTGATCATAATTTCAGAATTAATCTGTTACAAATTCAGAAAAAGCTTTTACAGGATCGGAAGCACTCATAAATTTTTCGCCTATCAGAAATCCATTATACCCGGCAGCTTTTAACTTTCTTATCATAAAAGGAGAAGAGATTCCGCTTTCAGATATCTTCAGGAAGCCATCAGGGATTTTCTCTGCCAGTTCCTCTGAGATATCTGTATTTATCTCAAATGTTTTCAGATTGCGGTTATTAACACCAATAATATTGACATAAGGATTCACCATATGCAGTTCGTATGTTTCATGGATTTCCAGAAGAACCTCCATTCCGAGGGAAGAGGCTAATTCTGAAAACCTGAGAATATCCTTGGTATCAAGAACAGCAGCAATAAGAAGTATTGCATCAGCGCCAATTGATTTTGATTCTATTACCTGGTATTCATCAATAATGAAATCCTTTCTCAGAATAGGGAATAGACTCTTCCCCCGGATAGTAATCAGATCGGTATTTGAGCCACCAAAAAATTTAGTGTCAGTAAGAATTGATACACCGGAAGCCCCTTCCCTGAAATATCCTTCAGCAACCTCGCCGACCTGTGATTTTGAATTGATAATGCCTTTTGACGGTGATTGTCTCTTGTACTCAGCAATAATACCTGTCTTATTTTTATCAATAAGAAACTCTGATAATGAAATGACCTTTCTTTGAAAAAAAGAACTGTTTTCAAGAGATCTGATGGACGTTGCCCTGGAAAGAATTTTTAATTCTTTTTTCTTATTCTCAATAATCTTGTCAAGAATTGTCATGACTGTAATTCAATCAGTTTGATAAATGATTTATAAGCCTTTCCGTTTGAAATAGACTCACTGGCAATTTCACGGCATTCTTCGAAGGATTTAAACGGGTAATAACATTTTAAAGCCATCTGTGAGTTTGCAGTTACGACATCATTCTGGGTTCTTGTACCTTCTCCTTTCAGAATTTTCATGAACAGATCTGCTGCTTCCGGGACACTTTTTCCTCCGCTAAGCTCAGACTGGATTGACCTTTTATAGTTTAGGGCTTCCGGGGAAACAATCTGCTCAACCCCATTAAGAATATATTTGAAATCAGATGTAAGAGAAACCTCATCATAACCATCAAGACTGAAAATTATCATATATTTCATTGAAGATTGCTGATAGAGATAATTATACAATCGGGCAAGCTCAAGACTATAAACACCTATAAGCTGTTTTGACGGGAATGAAGGATTTACCATCGGACCGAGCATATTGAAAAATGTTTTAATTTTTAAGGCTCTGCGGACAGGGGCCACATTTTTCATAGCTGGATTGAATAATGGCGCATGCAGGAAACAGACTCCTGTTTTATCGATCTCATTTTTTAATTTATCGCTATCGGTTGAAAACTTATACCCGAAGTGTTCAAGTATATTGGAAGAACCGCATGTCGAGCTTACTCCGTAATTGCCGTGTTTGGCTATCTTAATTCCTGCTCCTGCAAGTACAAATGTTGTCAGGGTTGATACATTGAATGTGTCTTTCCCGTCGCCACCTGTACCGCAAACATCCATCGGTTCAAATTCTGAAAGATCGATCCTGATACATAGATTGAGCAGTGCATCACGGAAGCCGGTGAGTTCATCGACAGTTATACTCCTCATAAGGTAAACAGTAAGAAAAGCTGCAATTTCCGATTCTGAATAATTGCCTTGTGCTATATTGGTGAGAACCTTTTCAGCTTCCAGCCTGGTCAGGGTTTTATGCTCGAAAAGATGATTAAGTATTTCACGCATGCTTTATCTGTTTTTATTTATCAATAGAATATGTTATAGTTGATTACCGAAATTTCAGTTGTTGCTAATTATTTACCCAGTTTCTGATAATATCCAAGCCATGTTCGGTAAGTACCGATTCAGGATGGAACTGCAAACCCCGGACATCATAGGTTTTATGACTTATACCCATAATAATCCCCGTCTCATCTTCACAGGTGATTTTGAAACAATCAGGCAACTCAATATCCGATACCACCCATGAATGATATCTTCCACCGATAATCCGGGGAGGGATGTCAAGGAAAAGAGGTTCGCTCGTGTCAGTAATGAGTATTGGTGTTGCAACTCCGTGATATACAGTACTCAGATTAAGGATTTTTGCTCCGAAAGCCTCTCCGATAGCCTGGTGTCCCAGGCATATTCCCAATATGCTTTTCGTTGGAGCATACTGGTTAATAAGATCGATACAAATACCGGCATCATAAGGGACTCCCGGCCCCGGTGACAAAAGTATCTTATCATATTCTGCCACCCTGTCAAGAGAGATTTCATCATTCCTGAAAACTGCGGGGCTGATGCCAGTCAGCTTTTCTATATAATACACCAGGTTGTAGGTAAACGAATCATAATTATCAATAACCAATATATTCTTCATCTTGTTTCAATTAATTTTTATTTAATTTCCCGTGCCAGTTCAATCGCTTTTCTGAGTGCACCAAGTTTATTATTAACTTCCTGCAACTCATTTTCCTCATCTGAGTTGGCCACTATTCCCGCGCCAGCCTGAAAATAAAGGATGTTTGCCTTGCTGAGAAAAGTTCGTATCATAATGGCGTGGTTAAAATGGCCGCTGAAATCAAGGAAGCCGATTGCTCCTCCGTAATAGCCTCTTCTTTGATTTTCATATTTATCTATAATCTTCATTGCCATATGTTTAGGGGCTCCTGAAAGTGTGCCTGCGGGAAATGTGGCAGACATCATTTCTGCCATGGTAGTGCCTTCTTTAAGCTCTCCGGATACGGATGAAACCAGATGAATTACATGGGAATAAAACTGAACTTCACGATAACTTTCAACCCTGACATTGGTTGCATGTCTGCTAAGGTCATTACGGGCAAGATCGACAAGCATTACATGTTCTGCATTTTCTTTGCTGTCGGCAGATAACTTCTTAGCAAGCAGTTTGTCACTTTCGTCATCGCCTGTGCGCCTGAAAGTTCCTGCTATCGGATTAATGAATGCTTTGCCCTTATTAATCTTCAGATGTGCTTCGGGTGATGATCCGAAAATCTTATAATTCCCGTAATCAAAATAAAACAGGTAAGGAGATGGATTAATTGACCGCAGTGCCCTGTAAACATTAAATTCATCCCCTTTGAACTTTTGTGAGAATTGCCTTGATAAAACCACCTGAAACACATCCCCAAGGAAACAATGTTCCCTGCCTTTACTTACCATTGCCTTGTATTGGTCATCAGAAATTGTCCGGTCTTCCTCCCCCTCGGTTTTAAAGGAGTAAATTGCAACATTCCTGCTGTTGAGTAACGATTCAATCCGGTCGAGTTCGCCTGATTCTCTATTGACCTGATTTTCTATAAGTTGTAATGTGTTCTGATAATGATTTATTGCAATAATATATTTATAAAGGTGGTACCTGGCATCAGGAATTCTATAAGGACTATCCGAATCATTCTTAAATTCTATTTTCTCAAAATATTCAACAGCATCATATGACATATAACCAAAAAGCCCGTTTACAGAAAGATCCGGCGGAAGCTCATCCGGAATAAAAGCATTTGTGAATGCTGAAAACCTTGCATTAAAAATTTTCTTATCTGTTATCTTGGTAACGATAGTTGATCCGTCAGGATAAGATTCTGTGACAACTCCATGGTCAGCTTCAAAGCCCGCGACTGGTTTCATGCATATAAAAGAATAGCTGTTTTCATTACCATGATAGTCGGAGCTTTCAAGCAAAAGTGAATTCGGATATATATCCCTTATTCTCAGATATATACTGACCGGTGTGATTATATCTGCCAGTAGTTTTCTTGAAGTTGTCTTAATTTTAAATTGAGTCATAATGCTTGTTTATTTTTTCTTTCTCTTCTCCTTTTCAAAATTCACTGTGGAATTAAAATCAAAAAGGCCTGTCGTGATTACGACAGGCCTCTGATTAATATTTTATAATATTACATACAAATAGCTGGCAGTCTCACGTCAAAATGTGAAATATACTTAACCACCAACGCCAGGATGTATAAATTGCTTTCATTTTATAATTATGTCCGGATGCAAATGTAAAAATTGTTTTTAATTAAACAAATCTTTACACCTTTTGTTTAATCCCGCAAGCTCAATATAAAATATTCATCATCTTCAGAAGCCTTTTTCTCACCGTTATTTCCTGCATTATGCTCCATACAGAATAACCTTACTATTATGTATACAGATTTTAGGACGTCAATTTCTGAATATATCGAAGGAGAATACCTTCGGTGAGCTCGTCCTGCTGAAGCAGTACTCGGTTCCTCACTGCGTTCGGAATTGTAGATGTTACATAA
>PMIL01000139.1 GCA_003157075.1 Bacteroidales bacterium
CTCACACTTTTCTCGGTTTTTTACCTCCCTGCCCTCCATAAAGGGGGTAATTCAGTCATATGTAGAGTTTGAAATTCTTAGTCAGATCTAATGATGAAAGATCATTCTGTTGGAGAATCAGGAAACAGATGTAATTTTCTTAAATTGACAGTATGAGCCACCCTATAGGGGGGTTGGGGGCCAATTAATTTTTCATTTTTTCCTGTCGGGAAACTTTATATCCTGTTTTGTGTTATTAACTTTGTAGAACTTAAAATATTTTATGGATTCAACTTTCTCAAAAGACTTTTCCGATAAAAAGATCCTGGAAAAGTACTCTTCAGCATTTACCCTTTCCGATATGGAAATATTTATTTTCCCTGATCTTTTTTATCCACTGATCCTGGCAGATATAATGTCTCCTGTATTATGGAGTTGGAGGGAAGACCCATGGTTTTTTGAGATTGAGAAAAAAGGCTTCACCTATAAAGCTAACAGGATAAAGCAGTATATCATTCAGAACTATGTTTTCAACCTGGATCTCTCCACATGGGGTCTTACATCGAAGAGTACCGAAATAGGAAGGTTTAGCGATTTTTACGATATGGAAATGCTCAAACAGTCCAATGCCCTGTTCGGGTATGAAGGAGACAAGTATTACTTTGATATAGATATCCGAAAGCATTTTGGTCTTGACAAATATGATTCGGATATCATTCCCTATTGGAAGACAGAAACCATTGAAGCAATGGGAGCTTTCAGATTCAAAGAGAATTTTAAAACCGGAGCAGGTGAATGCGTTTCGCTTTCTGCACTCTATGCTGCTGCAATGTTCGTTGTCGGCAGGATTCCACTTGAAAAAATATTTCTTATAGCTACTCCTCTTCATTCACAGAATTTCATTATTGAGAAAGATGGCTTAATTACCAATAACCGCAGGATAGTAACAAAAAACATGTGGTATAACGGAACGTCTCTTTCTGAAAAGGCACGAAGAGCCATGGAAAATGAAAAAGTAACAATTGTTTCCCATATCTCAGGTTACATACATACAATCTACAAGGAAGCCACAATTGACAAGCACGCTTACAACTTCTTTTCAGAAAAACTCCGGGAATTTCTTAAGACGGAACTTACAAGTCTTATTTTCATAAATTTTCTTCGGTTTAAATCAAAATACAAAACTCTTTTTCAATACAGGTGCGACTGTTCAGGAACAGTAAGATATATTTCACTTGAGAAGATGTTTGAATATGAACATTCAAGCAAGTTCAATGTCTCCACTGAAACACGCTCTTCGCTTGTTAAAGAGATTGAAGGAGATGACTTGCATCTGAGCCCTATTCAATGGAAGATAATGTTGAATGATGTCGAGGCAATCCTTGATAAACAATCAGGCAAAAGTCTGAAAGAAATTGAAAATGAGTTTATTAAAAAAACCGGTACCGAATATGAAGATATTATTCAGGAAATGTTCAAAGATCTGAATGATTTTGTACATATAGATCCAAGAATTCCTGAAACAGATAAGAACTTTACTGCCACTGACAGGCTGGATATAACAATCGAAAACAGCCGTAAGGAAATAATTGATCTTATAACCGGCAACCGGGAAAACTCAGAGACCGCACAACTGGCTCTGTATGTGTACAGACAGATGGATGTAATTGACTGGAAACCTTTTATAAAAGCAGCTGTTGAAAGAAATCCTGTATCCTTCACCGAACTTAACGAGAGGACTAACTACGAATTATACTCAATTTTGAAAGAATTGCCCGTTGAATCAATATATGACGGAAACAGGCTGGCATTGCCAGATGAGGTGTGGAATTTCAGGAGAGGTGACGGAGTAGAAAAAGCCTTTTTGCTGGCTGGATTCATTCTGCATAATGATAAGAACGCTACGGTAACCATCTCTGTAGAAAATAAAGAGGTTCTCTTATCCTGTGCAAATCACCAGTTTCATTTTATTTCAAACAAAAATCTGAAGAAATCTGTTACGATTAAAGGAAGAGACTATAAGATTGTTTAGAAGCCTGAACGATTGAATGGGTTGCATGGCTTTAATGGCTTTAATTGCTTTAATGGCTTTAATGAATCAAACGGGTTATCTCAGAACTATATCTCTAATCACCTCACTCCCGGCCTTGCTGTTTAATTTTTCTCTTAAAACCTCCCTGAGCATAAGCAATTCATTTCTTACTACCGAAGAATTCAAATGGACATGCAAAACATGATCCTTTATAAAGATCTTGGTTGTTCGAGAACTGATTGCCTTTCCAACAATTTCTTCCCAGGAATTTATTATGGTTATTTCACTTAGTTTTCCACCAAGATTCATTTCCCTGATGTAATCGTTAACAGCTTCCGCCAGTGATATGGTTTTACTTCTTCTCATTTGTTTTTTGCACCATTCTGAGTTACTTCAATATTCCCATTAGTCTTGATATTGAAAAGTTTATAATCAGTCCTATGTGAAGACAAAATATCCTGAAGCCGATTCTGGTGTGTGTCAGTGATAAAAATCTGACCAAATCTCTCATTACCAACAAGTTTTATAATCTGTTCAACCCTCTTAGAATCAAATTTATCAAAGATGTCATCAAGCAGCAAAATGGGCGAAAAGCCTGCTTTATGCTTAATATAATCGAATTTGGCGAGCTTAAGAGCAACCAGGTAAGATTTCTGTTGGCCCTGGGAGCCTAAAGTTTTAACTGAAAAATCATTCATTTCTAGCAGCAGATCGTCTTTATGAATACCTACAGTTGTATATTCCAGATATCTGTCTTTGGCTACGGAATTCAACAAATGCTCTNNTGTCTGAAGAGATAAGGGAATAATATTCCTGAAAAACCGGAATGAGCTCATTGACTAATACATCCCTTTCATTGTAAACAAAGGTTCCGTACTTCACGAGCTGAGCATCCCATATTGAAAGCATATCAGTGTCGGCATTCTTCGATAGATTAATATCCTTAAGCACCTTATTCCTCTGCTGGAGCGCTTTGCTGTACCTGAGAACTGAATCGAGATATTCTGCGCTGTACTGGCTTATTATCTTATTCATAAACCTGCGCCGGTCCTCACTTCCCTCAGTTATCAGAGCACTGTCTGCAGGTGATATCATTACAACAGGGTATCTGCCAATATGATCGGATAGTTTCTGATACTCTTTCCCGTTCCTTTTTAACAATTTCTGCTTCTGTTTTTGAAAAGCACAATAGATCAGATCTTCCTCTCCGTCTCTGACGAAGGTTCCCTGAATAATAAAATAATCTTCTCCATGCCTGATACTTATACTGTCGATACTATTGAAAAAACTCTTTGTAAGTGACAGATAATGAATGGCATCAAGAATATTGGTCTTGCCAACTCCGTTATTGCCAACGAAACAATTTATCTTTGGTGAAAACTCAAGCTCATTAAGCTCATAGTTTTTGAAATTAGTCAGGGCAAGTTTCTTGAGATACATGGATTATAAAGGCAAAAGCTAAAAGTTGAGGAACGAAGTTACGAAATCCCGCTTAGCGGGAGCAAAAGTAACAAGAAAAATAAGAACTGTCACAGAGAGTCACAAAGAAGCACGGAGTTACNNTGTGATACTCTGTGCAAGTTCTTACATACTGATAATCAAATTGATAAGAAATATTTTACATCTATTGGTATATTCATTAAATTAAATGTTTTAAAATTTGATGAAAAAAATTACTTTTGCGGTGGTAAATTCAGAAGTTAAATATTAAAGACCAATATGGCTAAGAATAAAAAGGATGAAAATCCAACGACCATTACGAGTGTTGAGGAGACCCTGACCAAAACAGAACATTATCTTGAAGAAAATTATAAAACTTTGCTCATTGGCTTAGGAGTAATCGTACTGCTGGTTGGTCTTATATGGCTTGGTAAGCTCTATCTGAACAAAAGAAATTCAGAAGCCCAGTCACAGATGTTCCAGGCTGAGAGGTACCTTGAACTGGATTCGCTGAAACTTGCTCTTAATGGCGATGGAAACTATCTGGGATTTCTTGATATAGCCAAGGATTACAAATTTACCAATACAGGCAATCTTGCAAAATACAGTGCAGGGATTTGTTATCTTCATCTGGGCAACTATCAGGAAGCAATAGACTTCCTGAATAAATATACAAAAAAGGATAAGGTTATAGGATCCCTGGCAATAGGGGCAACAGGTGATGCGTATGTTGAACTTGGAGACCTTGACAAAGGGGTTTCAAAGTATATTGAGGCCGCAGATTATGCAGGGAACTCGTTTAATACACCCTTGTTTCTGATGAAAGCCGGAGAAATTTATGAATTAAAAGGGAAATTTCCGGATGCGCTAAAAATATACGAAAGAATTGAGACAGAATTCCCGGAGAGCACAGAAGGAACAACTATCGAAAAATATATTGCCAGGATAAAAGTGCTGATAAAGTAGTTCTTGGCAATAATTCAGGGCATTTATTGAATCACGCATCCGGCTCATTTCTTACGAGGCAGATGCGTTTTTACTTTTAAAGAAATTAATTATGGGTACTAAAAATTTATCAGTTTATAATCCTGACTCAGTCCCGGATGCGGGTGAAATGCGATTTGGAGTTGTTGTCTCTGACTGGAATAAAGAGGTGACCTGGTCACTTCTTGACGGAGCAGTTAAAACCCTGAAAAAACATGGTGCAACGGAGAAAAATATCATTGTAAAACATGTACCCGGAAGCTTTGAGCTCACCCTGGGTGCACAATTCCTTGCTGAATACGATGATCTTGATGCTGTTATCTGTCTCGGTTGTGTTATCCAGGGGGAAACTCCGCATTTCACATATATCTGCCAGGGGGTGACACAGGGAATAACCCAGCTAAATCTTGAGTATAACCTGCCTTTTATTTTTGGTGTTCTGACAACAAACAACCAACAGCAGGCAGCAGACAGAGCCGGAGGAATACTTGGAAATAAAGGTGATGAAGCTGCTGTGACTGCGATTAAAATGGCAGCATTGCAGCGTGATATCGAGAAATGAGATTACCTGAGTACCTTACGGACAAATGCAACTGTAAAGTAAGACATCATAAACACTCCCATAAATCCTTCCATTCCCGAAACAACCCTGCTTAATCCCATTGGATATACATCTCCGTATCCAATAGTGAAAAAGGTGATTGCACTATGGTAAAAGGACTGAAGCAATTTTGACAGATTATCAGGGTTGCCGACGGCTGAGATAGTCTTGCCAAGACCGAGTATTTCCATGAAATAATATACAAGACCGAAGAAGAACCAGAATACTACGACACTTAACAATACACGTCCTGGTGAGGTTGCGTAAAGTCCTATTTTGTCAAATACAAGCCACTGAAAGCCATTAGGTATATGACTGGCAAATTTGGCTATGCCACCCTTTTCCTGTTGTTCGGTAAGCCACGACTTGGCCTCAAACCTTTTGAACATTATATATGCTTCATCTTCATCCTCATACTTACCTGTACTGCTGAAATTTTCTTTCAGTATTCTGAATTGTTCCGATTTTTGTCTCAGATTAGTTCCATTCTGATTCTGAATAGCTGCGCTGCACTTGTTATGTCTCCAGTCAATATATAGTTTTCCAAGCAGCCTCATCCCTGACATATCAAGAGTTTTTATTTCAACAGGGAAATCATATGGTTCAATATCGATTATATCGCGGACAATCGTATCGGAAATGTCGAGAAGTTCTGCTTTTGCAAGACGAAGATCAACATAGTGATCAAGGTGACATGATTTGAGTGAAATAGAATGGAAACTTGAATTATAGAAACTGACGTCGCCATCACCAAATTCAGTCCTTTCAAAACTGATATCTGTATTTTCCATCTCCATTAAATTGAAGTTCTTTGATCCGAACCCCATCTCGGCTTTTTTGAACTGAATCTTACCCGCTTTACTGGAGGCTCCCTCAAAATTTATTTCCCCGTTACCAAACAGAGAGCGATTGAAGTTGATCCTTCCGGAGCCAAAATCAACAGTTCTGAAGTCAACCCTGCTATTCCCGAATTCTGTCCGCTCGAACATTATTTCAGAATCGCCAAATATCGAATAATGAAAATCTACTTTACCTCCGGTTATTCTTGTTACTTTAAAGTTAAATCTGCCATCGTTAAAATGTGTATTTATAAATAGCAGTTCCCCATTGTTGAATTCAGTATTTGCAAAGCTGACCTCCCCATTGCCAAATTGTATGTCCTGAAAGTCTTTAACTCCATCTTTCACAATTGCATTCTTAAACAGAAAATCACCATCGCCAAAAACACAGCCTGTAAATTCTATATTTCCGTCTCTGAACAGAGTGTTAGACAGAATGACATTACCTTTGCCAAACACAGAGCCGTTAAAGAGAGCTTTTCCTTTTGCAAAATGGCTACCGTCGAAACTTACCTCACCTTCTGAGAAAGAAGAATAGGTAAAATCTGTGCAAACCCTGGCTTCGAAAAAAGCATTCTTAGCCGAAAAATTTTTAATAGGTATCAGATCTTTCTTTTCAAGACCATTGATCCGCCTGTAGGACGACAGGGAAAATTCGTGAATATAAAAATTATCAAGAATGAGGTCATCGCCTTCCCTGATAATAGTATAGATCTGATTAATATCTACTGCTCCAAATAATTCTGAATCAATTTCTTCACCTTTATCATTAAAAAATGATACCATAGCAGTTCTTGGGCAAGTCCTGCCATCGTCAGCAATGAACTTAACATTTCTGACATCAATATGGTAACTTGAATAACCTGTAACCATTTAAGACTTGTTTTAAAAGTTAAGCCAATTTATAAAAATAAAAGGATATTAATTGTGTAATTTCAATCACTTATCTCATACATAAGGCGCGGTAAGGACAAAATGAACATTTACCCCTGATATCTGTAGTTTTCGTAAAAGGTTCAGCGTTACTGAAAATAGTGGTTATCAATCCCTTCAGACCAATAATAAATTGTTCTCTTATATCAGTGTAATTGTCAATATATGTTTCACTCCTGCTGCCTGTTTTCAATCTGAGCCTGTCATCGGTTGAAGCAATGTTCATTTTTTTTATTTTATAAACAGATGGCCTGACAATGCTGCCTGGTTTGAATGAGATAAAAGCTTCACAATAAAGTAAAGTCTGAAGCCATCCGTCAGAATCTTTTTTCCTGTCATCGACGAACAGATCATCTGCCGAATTTATAAAGTCAGAAACAGAACCGGTCTTGTAATCTACAACTCGCGTTACGCCATTAACAGTATCAATCCGGTCAATCATTCCACCTGCAATAATCTCAATCTGAGATTCATTCGGATGAATGGACAGATTGAAGCTGAAAGAGTCCTCAAGGTTAAGTACCGTAATAGGTGCAAATGTTTTATCTGCATTTAGGACCCTTAACAGATAAGCCATCAATACATCTCTGACTATCAGTTCATTTCCACTTATTGAATCGGTCCTTCCCGCCTTATATTTTTCATTTACTGAATCATCGATTAATCTTAAGAGGAATTTTTTGTTTTGTATCAAACCATTCAGGAATTCAGTGGTTAATATCGAACCCAAATAGGGCTGGTAAAGATTTTTCATGATGTCGTGCAAAATATTGCCAAGCATTGCCGGATCAATATCCGCAGTGATATTATCAACTTCTTTAAGTCCGTTTACATAGCGATAAAAGAACTTCATCCTGCAGTTTAACCACATATTGATGGCAGAAGGTGAAAGTGACCTGCAGGTGTTCTTTTCAAGAAATAGAATAGCCAGTTGTTTTGAATGTTCCTCCCTCCTCTCGATCTTGTCACCTGGTGTGACATGTGCTTTAATTTCGAAATTCAGGTCAAGAAAATCGGGCTTTAATATTTCGTTATACTTCATTTGAAGGAGAAATCTGCTCATCTCTCCGCTCCGCAGTCCTTCTGAGTTGGAATTATATACAAAAGTAACGTTTTCGGCTCTTTGCAGAAGACGGTAAAAGTGATAAGCATAGATAGACTCCTGATGATTGACAGAAGGAATTCCAAATGCCTCGCGGAGACTGAATGGAATAAATGATGACCCAGCAGAAACTGCAGGCAGAATACCTTCATTAACTGATAATATAATCAGGTTTTTAAAGTCCAGAGCCCGGGTTTCCAGAATACCCATAATCTGAATGCCACTCAATGGTTCCCCTGAAAATGGAACAGATTGCATTCTTAACATCCTGTCAAGAATTTTAATGTAGGTATCAGTAGTAAAAGTTACATCAGGACTATTAACGATAGTTTCGAGCCGGTTTATAGATAATACAACCCTGTAGATATACTCATTCCGGATATTTTCCTGAACCGGATTATCAATTTTTTTATTATTGTTTTTTTCATCATTTAAAACAATAAGTGACAGAATATCTTTAAAATAATCTGATAGTCCTGCCGGATTTAACGGCTTTCTGAACACTAAAGCCAGCGAATCTGATTCTCTGAAAAGATCCGCAGGAACATGTATAAGATTAGTTTTTATTATTTCTTTAACTATATCATTCTCCGATTCTTCCAATAGACCAGTGAGCAACGAGTGCTTAATTACACTTATTGCATCTTTATAACTGAAGTATATTTTGCCCTCCAGAATAGTTGCATTTCTCTGAAGATCCATCAGGTGTTTCAGTAATGTATAAACAAGGGTTTGTTTCAGGGGATGTCCCATTGTTATATTTATGTCACCCATATTTTCCGGCAGACTGGTGAGTACCGGCATCAACAGGTTTTCGTCTGCGAGGATAACAGCTGTATGATGTGCATTGTCTTTTGTGATACCCGGAATTTGTTCCAATAACTGAGAAACAAGCTTGACCTGCGCAACATCTGAAGAGGTATCAATGACCCGACGTCTGACATCCGGAGCTACTTTCGAAAGAAGTGTATCAAAACTCCATTCAGGAGGCATATCATTTCCGAATTTCTTAAGATTATCACGTAAGAACAACCCTGCTGAGTTTAGTCTTCCTTCCCTTATATAGGAATTATCATAATCCCAGTAAAACCTGGCTTTACCTGTTTCCTTAAACTTCCTCATCATTACCTTCTCGCAATCATTCAATGCATTGAACCCTATAAAATGAACCATGTCCCAGCGCTCATCGTTTTTTTGTAAATCAATTGATTTTTCGGCAAGATCCCTGAATATCATCCCCTCATAAGCGAGATTCTTCTTTCTCAGTTCTTCTCTGAAACCTGTGTACAGATCAAACAGTACCGACCAGATCCCTATGAAGCCCGATTTTTCCTTTGTCGGTTTATCCGGATTAAAATTTNNGGATGCATCAACCAGATATTTGTCAATATCGTCAAAGTCGTTTAAAAGCATATCACCCCAATAGTAAAACTCATCGAAGTTCTCGGGTGGCTTTTTCAGATTTCTGTATACCTTGTATAATTCAAAAAGAAGTACTTCATTGCCAGCGGTCTGCAATGATGAATATGATCTGAACAGCTCATTTATTGTCAGAATTGATGGTACCCATACCGGTTTTTCGATCTGCGATGCCAGGTATTTCAGAAAATACAATCCTGCTCTTCTGTTCGGAAAGACAAGACAATGCCGGTTTAAGGTATTTCCGAATTCCTTATGGATTGATTGGGCGATATGTTCAAGAAAATAGGTCAT
>PMIL01000303.1 GCA_003157075.1 Bacteroidales bacterium
AAAATAAACGTATCAGCCTGATGTTCAGCCAATACATTATATCGTTTCTTCTCCGGACCCTGATATACATCAATGGCAATTGGCAGCTTAAATATTTGTCCCGATTGAAGCTGCTTTATAAATACCCTGGCAGTTTTGCCGTCTGCGCTATAATCATAATCAATATAGAGTTTCGGATGGCCAGCTCCAAAGTACCATTGGTTCCAGAACCAGTTAAGATCCTGTCCGGTAACTTCTTCAAATGCAAGCCGGAGGTCATGAGCCTCTGCTGAACTGAACTTTTTTGTTCTCAGGTAAAGGTTCAGTGATTTGAAAAAGGCGCTGTCTCCGACGAAATTCCTGAGCATATTGAGAATACGTCCGCCTTTCTGATAACTTACAAGATCGAACACCTCCTCACGATCCCGGTAATAAAAGCGGACAAGGTCCTTTTTTTCATTTCCGCCTCGAATGTAATTCTGCATCGCCATAAAGCTATGGTCATCTCCTGCGTCCTTTCCATGTTTATATTCTTCCCACAGCATCTCACTGAAATCGGCAAATGATTCATTCTCTGTTATATTGCTCCAGCTCTCACATGTGACGTAATCGCCAAACCACATATGAAACAGTTCATGAGCAATAATATCTTCCCATTTGTTTTCATCAATAAGCTGGCGTTCATCCTGCTGGGCAGATTCCCCGTGCAAGGTGGCAGTTGTATTTTCCATCGCACCGCTCACATAATCTCTGGCTACCACCTGGGCATATTTAGGCCAGGGAAATTCCACGCCGGTAATTCTTGAATAAAACTTAATCATTTCGGGTGTCAGACCAAATATCTTCCTGGCTACAGGTGCGTATTCTTTTTCGACATAATAGCTGACTTCCTTCCCTTTATAGCTGTCTTTTATGATAGAGTATTCACCAACTGCCATCATCATGAGATAAGGAGCATGAGGCAAACTCATTTTCCATGTATCAGAGCGTGTTCCGTTGCTGTTCTTCCTCCTGCTTACCAAGATCCCGTTTGAAAGCGTCTGGAATTTATCAGGAACAGTCATGGTTATTTCATCTGTCTGTCTTTGATTTGGCTTATCTATTGTAGGGAACCAGCCGGAATTGGATTCAGTTTCTCCCTGTGTCCAAATTTGTATTGGTTTCTTTTTATCTGTTCCCAGAGGATTTATAAAATATAAGCCTTTACCNNCAGCTTTAAGCTGTCGTAAGTATACTTCAGAGGAATATTTTTCCCGGCTTTTATCACTGATACTTCATTAATCTTCATGCTTTTTGCATCGAGACGTAATGAATCTGTAGGATAAAAGTGAGGATGAAGAGTGATCCAGGCTTTACCATACATCCACGATTTGGAATAATCGAAGCTGACATTGAGCTTAGTATTTACCAGGTCATTTATTCTTGTTGCACTTGCGCGGTATATGGTTTTCCATTTTGCTGATTTTGCTGAATCCTGTTGTTGTGAATAACAGACAAATGATATCAGGAGAAAAACCCCTGAAAGAATTTTTTTCATACTTGTAGGTTTTAAGAGCTAAAGGCCGCTGATGATCTTCGCTTTAATTGATTCGAATTCTGAATCAGTTATTAGCTTTTTTTCGAGCATCTCTTTTGCCTGCTGCAATTTAGTGGCAGCATCTTCCGAGGCATTTCCTGTTTGTTGGGTTGCTGTGTTTGTACCAATTGTAACGCCTCCCGATTTCGCTCTCATTTCTTCCAGTTCACGTATGCGTCTTTTTTCTCTCCATGACTGATCCTGAGCCTGGGCAAGACGATAAATCTGTTCGGCTTGTTCTTTTCTGAATCCGGGAAGGATAAGTACCTGATTTGAATCCTTTGAAATAGCCAGGTCAGTCGAGCCAAAAATTTTCACAAATATGTCAGCGCCGAAAATTCCCACTTTTATTTTGGCATCTCCAAGATCCTGCCAGCGGAAATCAGTCATATCAAATCCTCCGAGGAGTCCTCTTTTGATCTGAATAAATCTTCCGGAAGTTGCAGCAATAAGAATCCGCCGGTGTGTGAGTGCAAATAATTTTCGCTGTACAGCCCAGGCGTCAAGTGTTTCTCCTGCTACAAGAACGGATTTCAGGTGTTCGAGAGCTTTGTTTAAATGCAGATCATCGGATGTGTTGTCAGTTGTTGCCATGATATCCCAGGATTTATGTAAATGATTCAATTTA
Source organism: Bacteroidales bacterium (assembly GCA_003157075.1). Lineage (GTDB taxonomy): Bacteria > Bacteroidota > Bacteroidia > Bacteroidales > VadinHA17 > LD21. The sequence continues at coordinate 2,184 of PMIL01000303.1, forward strand.
ACATCAAAATTAATTTAAATGTTCACAAGTAAATGTTAATTGTTTAACAATAAATGAATTCCTGTTGAATTATCGATTTTTCAAAACAATCTCCAAATACAATTGTTTGTTAATTAAACTAATAGAATAGTAATTACTCTGAATATTTTGATTGTCTCATTGTCATATCCGATTTTCAGATAAATCATTATTAATTAACTCTAAAATAAATCAAGATGAAAAAACAATGTACTCTTATGCTTATGATCATTGCAAACGTATTAAGAATCAATGCACAGGAAACAAAGCCTGTTGAGCAATATAAAGTTCCGGCTGCCTACAGTTTTGATTATAAAGTCGTCTATGAAGTAGATCGTGAGGACAAAAAAGGTCCTGAAACGATGAGTTATTATTTCACCAAAAATGGTGATTATATGAGCATGGAATCTCCTGAAATGGAAAAAGAAAAGGATATGAATTTTATGATCTCAACCAAAGATGGCCTTATGATCACTTTCGGTGAGGAACCTGTTCCAAAAAAACAAGACCAGCGTCGTAGAGTTCTAAAAGTTATGGATATGCATAGTATGATGAAAGGCAGTGCAGAAACCATTGCTGCACTTGCCAAGGCAATGCCAAAGAAAGATCCAGTTGATGCAGAAAAGAAGAAACCAAACCCAATGGATAATTTTGTTAAGACCGGAAGAACAAAACAAGTTTTCGGATATATTGCTGAAGAGTATTCAAAGGAAATCAAAAAGGAGGAGAACGGCAAAATGCATGAAGGAACAATGAGTGTCTGGTATGCCAAAGTAGATTTTGATCCGGAAATGATGTTCACCATGGGAATGGGAAGCATGGCGGGTGGTGGAGCCCAATCCAGAATGAACCAAAATCACCCCAATAATATGCTTGGTCTGGGATTAACGCAGAAAAACTACCTGATGATAGAAATGGATTTTTCAGAAAAAGGTGGAAAAAGCGGAACTGGAATGAAGGTAGTCAGCATTGAGAAAACTAATTTCAATAAAAGCACTGAAGGTTATTTAATAAAGAATTATGCCGGGATGAGTATGAGGGAAATGATGGAAAAAGAAAGTGCAGAGAGATAAAAAATGGGAGAAGGAGATTCCTCATTTC
>PMIL01000125.1 GCA_003157075.1 Bacteroidales bacterium
AACGATGATTGTTACAGGGATCATGGTGGCAGCCGCAGGTTTTATCCTGCAAATGACAGCAAAAAAACTTATTGCTACCATTCCCCTTATGATGTTTGGAACAGGTATTACGGGTGTTGGTGTATGCCCGGGCAATGTGGTTCCCTGGCATGGGATCTTCGCAATAGTCATATTCTTAACCGGTGGAATCGGAGCTATTACTTCATTCAAGATTGTAAAGGGTCCGCTTCGGTATGTGCTTATTTGTTTCGGCATCATTGCCCTGATACTCTTGTTCTTCGCAAATAAATTTATCCCACTCCTGGGTGTCGGTGGTGCTGAGCGCTGGTTATTTTATCCGGAAGTGTTCTGGATAATGGGTCTGGGCGGTTATTTGCTTGGTTATACCAATAGATAAAAGGATTATTGTAAGAATCTCATAGTTCATCCGGTAACCATCCAGGGCAATACAATTGACTTAAAAGTGCCTGTCTCCGAACAAGCGGGTCAGTGCAGAAGGAATTTATCTGCAGCCTCCTCTATCATTGTATTTCCATAAGAATCGGTTGCCTCCACCAGAATCCTGTAAAAGCCTAGATTCTGCCGAGCCAATTTTACACTGAATACATTATCATTTGCAGAAAGGTCTCCATTCAACCCATTATCATTCAGTTCAACATAAAAACTTTTTTCAGGTTCATCTTTTATTCTAAGTATAAGTTTCGCCTTGACATTTTTTATTTTTGAACCATCGGAGAGTTTCGCCATTAGGATGTTATCTCCGGGTATCTGAACCCAGCAAAGCTCAGGAGGTGTCGTGTCCTTTCCTTTTACCTGAATTTTTATCTTCCCCTGTTTAATAAAATGACATGGATAGTCTGGCAGCCAGTATTCGGCAAAAAACTCCAGAGTATGATCCTCAGGACAATCTGATGCAATTAAAGGAACAGAGTACTTATTCGATGCACCTACATAATCATATTCAAACCATTCATCTGATTTTCTGCGATTTAATCCAAAAGGGTTAACATACTTGTCTGAACAGATCAGATCGGTCCGGCGCAATGTTCCATGGTCTTTAACAAGGATAACTATTGACTCCCCCGGATTTGCAACACCGTCACCATTTCCAGTGCCAAATACTGCAGTCTCTGTATCATTACCCGATCTGGAAACTGTAAATTTCCGTCCGTCAGAAATTACAAAATCTGTAATCTCTGCAAGATCTCTCCTGACCGGAATCTCAAAGAACTCGTTCCATTCATTTTTCAAATCATCCTGAATTGTCAGTCTGAATTGAACTATTTCAATACTGTCTGTCTTAATTATAAACTTAAACTTATCAATGCCATCCTGAATTTCATCAATACCAATATTCCCAAAATATGAACTGTTCTTTCCTATGTCTGTTGTGTTCCTGGTAGCCGATAGTGTAGCTTTGATATTCTTCCCGGCAGCACCTCCTTTGTTCAATAATCTGATTGAGAGTATTACTTCCTTACCGGTAGTAGCCCAGGCCATATTCTCAATTTTAAACGAAGCAAGGCAGATATTTGGTTTATCCTTCATTCTGTTTATCCCTATCTCATGAAGGCTGCCATCCACCTTTATCTTTAACCTACCTGTATTGTCACTCATAATTGCATTTCGGACAGATTTTAAAGTTCTGCTATCCAGATCATTAACAGTATATAACTGATTTGCATCATATATTGGGGGTGTTGTAACCATTACATTGACAAATGGCAATAACTCACCATCAGGGAGGAACTCCCTCACAGAACACCTGAAACCTCTTTTATCAACATTCTCCAGAACTGTAAAACCAGGAACATTCCTGTCGGTATTAATATTGTAATCCCAAACTGTAAATTCAGGATAAACGTCAATATGTGCCCATTTCAAAGGTTTCGCGGGCGGGTTATTAAAGGTATTTAATAAAAACCCGAACATTTCACCAAGCCCGCAGGTGGAATGTGCTGCATTGTAAATTTTAAAATCATAATTATCCATCACTTGTGTCCATACTCTGTTCACATCTTCATGATAACTGCGGATAAAGTCCTGGTCACCGTAATTAAGACGAACATTCATTCCGCCGTAATTCTTGAACATATATTTATGATGGTATTCAACCGGAAAGGTCCGGGGACCAACGAAAAATTCGGTTGAACCGCAGAAATTTCCTGCAGCTGAGAACAGCTGCGGATATTTCCCCCCGATCCAGTAGGTCATGAATCCTCCCATCGAGAGACCTGATATTGCCCTGTGTTCCCTGTCAGGAATAGTTTTATATGTAGCATCAATATAATTTACAAGTTCCGGATAATAGACCGGGAACTGACGATATGTTTCGACCTGCTTTCTTGTTCCGATGTTATAAGGCCTCAAATAGTATTCCTCTTCCGGGTCCTTGTTATAACCATCTGACTTAACTACAATAACATCGTGAGTCGATACAAAATTTGCAATATTATCCCCCTTGTTGTCAGTTCCTTCTTCGTATGGATCTGAATAAATTGGCCCGATTCCGAAATATCTTTGTGACCATCCATGAAGAAAATATATCACTGGATATCTTTTCTGAGGATTTTCATTATAATCCGGAGGGAGAAATATCCGGTAGTTACGCATTTCGCCAAAGACATTGCTATAGTGCCTGGAATCGATAATTATTACATCGCCTGCATGCAATGGAAGGACATTGAATGCTAAAGGCAGGAGTAACAGAAGACTGTAGATCAAAACTGTTTTTTTCATATCAATTTCATACTGAAATATTAAGTTGCTCCGATTAATATATTAAAAATCAAGCCATCAGTTTATTTAGTCTCTTTTTTATCCAAATGGAAATATCTGATGGAATTTTTATAATAAATTTTATCAATCACCTTTTTTGGTAACTTAAGTCCTTTAATTCCCATGACAGAATCGGTAGCCAGGTATATCCATTGCGACAACCATCCTTTGCCGAGATTTTCCAGAGTTTTCGAAGAATCAGCATTATCACTGTCATGTACTTCATTGTCCGTACCATAGACTATCCGGTCCTGATATTTTATCATAAAATCGCGCACATGTTTCCTGTTCAGTTTTGACTGATACTGCAGATGATACATTCGGGCTGCCAGGTCAACCTTTAAATTCGGAAAACTGTCAAGTCGCTTGGCAATCTCATCTACGTTCCATTCAAGGCTGGCCAGATGTGCTCCCGTAAAATCAAGACCAGGATGCTTTCTGAGCAGATTATCCCTTGCCCTGATCTGTTGCTCATAAGAAGGTACCTCGGGATGCATAAACATGTAATATTGGGGATTGTTTTTATAGTATGATACATCACCCGGGTCAGTCATTTTCTCAAAAGAGAGCCAGCAATCTTTAGGTTCT
>PMIL01000182.1:0-6208 GCA_003157075.1 Bacteroidales bacterium
TGCAATTGAAACATATAAAAGACTTATAATGAATATAATCAGCAATACATTTACCATATTCTAAGTTTTAAACAAATTTATCCAAAACAAGCAGTACTCCCAGAAAAATAAGAAAGCTGACCGAAGAAAGAGCTAAGATGAACTGGGGGTTATGACTCATTCTGTATCTGGCCATAAATGATTCAATTAACCCAACCATTATAGCAAAAAATGCCTGGATAAAGAGGAACAAAGGCAGAGCCCAGATCATTGACAATCCTCCAATGAAGAAATCAGCAATGATCGCCCCATACATAGCAAACTTCAGATAACCGGTTGAGAGTATCAGACCCAAATCAAAGCCGCTGTTATCAAGGATCATAACCTCGTGTATCATTGTCAATTCAAGATGTGTTTTAGGATCATCTACGGGCATCCTGCTGTTTTCGATCATTGCTATCATGATGAGAACGAATGAAGCCAATCCTCCCAGCGTGTATGTGATAGAAGACCCCAGATGTAGCGTAGAAAATATATTGTAAAAAGAGGTATTTCCGGTCAATAAGGCAAAAGAGCCAATTAAAATAAAAAAAGCGGGTTCAGCAAACATAGAATATAAAGCTTCGCGACTTGCCCCCATTCCTTCAAAACTAGATCCTGTGTCCATGGCAGCAATGATGCTGAAAAACTTACCCAGTGCCAGTATGTATGCAAAAAAAATAAAATCACCATCAAAACTTACTATTCCTTTCGTTGAACCAAAAGGAATAACCAGACAAGCCATAAGCACCGAAGAGAATGAAATTACCGGAGCAATCCGGAAGATGATGCTTGTAGTTTCACTGTAGATTGTTCCCTTTTTAAATAATCTTATCACATCTCTTATCGGCTGTAGTATTCCCGGTCCCTTCCTCCCAGAAGTGATACTTTTTGTGCGTAATATTATTCCTGTAAAAAAGATACTGCAAAACAGTATTAAGAATATACTTAGCATATTACAAATCAGTTAAAAAATGAATGAGGGTCAATATTTTTTCAAATATAAGAGGGAGACAGATTACGCCAGTAATAAATATAATCCCATAAATTATATACCTCTGCAAATGTCCGTTCTGAAGAAAAAGAAAAACATCGGAAATTCTGCTCAGGAACTTTAAAGGTTTATCAATGAAAATCCTCTCAATTTTATCATAAGGATTCGTTTCGTAATGCTTTCTGACAGGAAAGACTTCATCTATTTCTACCTCTTTCTTTTCAATATCCAAAACCGGTTTAGCAAGTTTTGAATAACTTCTGACAAAAGATCCGGCAGTATATTGCAGTTTGCTTCCCTGGGTCCCATAAGCACATCCCCATGTCGGACCTTCTTCAATAGTATTCTTCCTGTTTATAAAATTTCTTAAGGCTATCATTACTAATATAAAAATGATGAATCCAAGGAATAACCAGTTTATTATTTGTAGAGAATCAATGGAACCGACCTTTAGAAGATTTAAATTAAATACTATAGTATGAGTAAAAAGATTAACGGGTCTCTGCAACGCGTCGAGAAAAAAAGACGGAAACAAGCCAATGCATATCATAAAAATCACAGTCATATACATTGGAAGCAACTGCCAGAAACCTCTTTCATGAATATCATCAGAATCTATATTGCGGGAATATCCAAGAAACACAATACTGAATGCCTTGGTAAAACACATCATCGCCAGTCCTCCTATCAGAACCAGTCCTCCTATCGCAAACACTATCATAATCAGAGAAATAAGATTTGCGCTGAAAACCCAGTTGTAAAGACTTCCTAGAATAAGAAATTCAGATATGAAACCATTTAACGGAGGAAGTCCGCATATAGCTATTGCGGCAATCAAAAACAGGATGGCCGTTTTCGGCATCTTTTTAATAATACCACCCAGACGCTCAATATTAACAGTTCGTGTTGACTGATAAACATTTCCTGCAGAATAAAACAATAATGATTTAAAAAGAGAATGATTCAGTGTATGAAGCAGAGCACCTGAAAAACCGAGGATTGCCATCCATTTGTTTGTCGCACCCAAACCTATGCAGCCTACTCCTATTCCCATACCTATAATGCCAATATTTTCTATGCTGTGATATGCCAGCAATTTTTTAAGATTATGCTGAATGGTTGCCAGCATCACTCCATAAATGCCTGTAAAAGTTGAAACAATCAGGATAATATATCCTATTGTAGTATAGTCTGTTTTTATCAACAGCAACATCCTTAGCATACCATAAATACCAATTTTTATAACAACGCCCGACATAATTCCCGAAACATGTGTCGGTGCGGCAGGGTGCGCATATGGCAGCCATGTATGAAATGGAACAAATCCGGCTTTGATTGCGAAACCGATGAAGAAAAACAAAAAAAGTGAAGTACCAGCAAGCGAGGATTGTTGTTTTGAAAAGTCAGCAACCGCATCGAAACTATAACTTCCTGTTTTTGAGGCAACATAGATGAAACCCAGCATTATGAAAACTATACTGATATGAGACTGTACCACGTAGTTGATTCCTGCCTTGATGGTATCCGGTTTATCGTGTTCAAAAATTACCAGGATAAAAACGGATATTGCCATCACCTCCCATAATAGCAGGAAGATAAACCCATTCTGAACAGCACATATTCCGAGTAATGCAAACTGAACAAAAATAAATGCGATACAGTGCAGGGTAATTTCATTTTTCCTTTCCCTGTATTGCCTCATATAATTGAAACCATAGACAGCACCGGTAAAAATGGTAAAATTAATAATGAGTATAAACCATCCTGACAGGGCATCTATCCTGATTGGCACCTGTCCAAAAAGCATAGTACCCGTCATCACAATTGAGTAACTGGTTCCCAATAGTGCTTTCAGAGCAAAATAACTACTGATTATTCCGATTACCGATACTGTTGACAAGGCAATTATGCCTTTCAGCTTTGTATTAACAAAAAGGGTAGCGGTCGATGCCGATAATACTATGATTATTACGATGTTAATCAATGCAATAGATTTTAGTTAATTGTTCAAAAGCCTGTAAAAAACAGGCTGCAAAGTAAAGAAAAAAACAGTCAAATCCGAAATCCATAAACCGCAAAGTTACGCAGAGGATGCGCAGAGAACAGCAGAGCACTTTATCTTTACATGATACTCTGAGGCTCTCCGCGATAACTCAGCGATACTCTGCATTAAAACTGAAATATTTCAGTTGCTGACCTTTAAATCATTCACGTGTTTGGGATGAACTTGTCAAAAATGAATGAACGGGCTTTCAGGATATTTTACTCTTTAACTGATATATGAAATGATTATCCTGATAAACCATCACGATCAGACCAAAATAAATTAAATCAGCTAAAATATTTTCAGCAGCACTTTTTGGCAAAAATGCAGTTCTGCAGAATTTAGAAATTGTTATTGCAGGATTTAACTCGAGATATTTCAACAGGTTTTTCACTTTCTCCCCGTATTCTATTAATATACCGCTATTATGTGTCTTATTTCTCCAAACCTTCAGGTGAACAGAGGTTGCCAGTATATTTTCATCCTTAACTCTAATATAAGCCAGCCATCTATTTGGCTCAGTCTGGGCAAAATATGGATAGTCAGTCCCTTTTGGTATTGTAATTTCAAGAACAGTTTTGCCGTCAACCACCCATCGTTTTGATTCAAAATTTACTACGGGCTTACAGTACATATCTGCGGCTGCCTGAACCATAAAAAATTCCTCATCCGAACGTACTCCTGCTATCTTGCCATTATCCTTTACTCCGATAAGAAGTTTACCTCCATCAGTATTGGAAAAAGCAACAAGTGTTTTAGCTATTTTGCGAGAATCAGAAATCTCAAATTTAAAATCCAGCTGCTGATGTTCGCCAGAGAGAATGAGGTTTTTAATATACGAGTTTAATTCAGCTTTTTGCACACTCATATTTTTAGCATTCTGGGCAGTAGGTGCTGGGTNNGGTACTGGGTACTGGGAACTAAATACTGGGTGGTAGAACCCAGAACCCAGAACCCAGAACCAAAAACTCGACACTTATTTTAATCTCAGCTATTTAGCTTCTTTTGGAGCCGGAAGATCAAGTACTTTAGTTGTGCCTCCTGTTTCCAGATTTATTCCGTGAGGTTTGTTTGTTTTCCAGGAGCCACCGGTGAAATCGGGAACATCAATCGATTGCGATCTGTTGGCAACTGACCATTCACTTAGCGGAGCCACTGAACTCCAGGCTGCTCCATCATAAACCGGCTGATCGACCGGCAATCCATTTCTTAAACAATCCATCAGACGCCAATCCATTATAAAGTCCATTCCACCATGACCGCCAACTTTCTTGGCCATCTCTCCCACTCTTTTTATTATCTCAGGTGAATATTGAGCATAAAGTTCTTTCATCTTTGGTTCATCAGACCACTCTTCGCCAAGAGCAATTAATTCATTAGGATATTTACGCACCATCCCTTTTGTTCCTTTTACAAGGTGTATCCTGGAATAGGGATGAATGGATGATACATCATGCTGAACCATAATGGTTTTTCCAAGTGTTGTTTTGATAATTGTTGTATTCATATTACCCCTGAATTTTGAATCTTTCCAGGGAGCATAGAATGAATCCTGGGCAGCCAGTTCCTTCTCTTTCGGCCCCATGGTAAAATCAAAGGTCGAGACAGAGGAAAGATATTCCATTTTATCTCCGCAGTTAATATTAAGAGCCTGACATACAGGGCCTAAACCATGAGTTGGGTATATATTGCCATTCCTTGTTGCATTCTCTTTGAGCCGCCACATATCGGTATAAGCACCGTCAACCTGTTTATCATCTTCAGGTTTTTTGAAATTCATTTCCACCAGGTTATGGATGTATGCACCCTCGGCATGCAGGATATCTCCGAACATTCCCTGACGTGCCATATTAAGAGTCAGTAGTTCAAAGAAATCGTAACAGCAGTTTTCGAGCATCATACAGTGCTTCCTTGTTTTTTCGGATGTCTCTACCAGCTGCCACGCATCATCAATTGTACGAGCAATCGGTACCTCACACGCAACATGTTTTCCGTGTTCCATAGCATAAACGGATACGGGTGTATGCATGATCCAGGGAGTACAGGTGTAGATAAGGTCAAGATCCGGAAGTTCGACAAGTTTTTTCCAGATGTCGTCGCTGCCAAAAAACTCCTGGGCAGCAGGTCTCCCTATGCCTGAAAGATACTTCTGAGATCCTTTTACACAAACCTCTCTTTTGTCGCATAATGCCTTTATTTCAACACCTTCAATATATGATAACCTTTCAACAGCATCACTTCCTCTGTCACCCAGACCAATAACTCCAATCCGAACAACAGGAATTGCCGGAGCTGCATATCCCGACATATTAAACTTCTGGACATGTTGTCTCTTAACCGATTCCACTATTCCGGCAAGATTTGATTCAGCCTGTTTTGGAGTACACGCGGATACCAGACCGCTGGCCATTGCTCCAGCACCTGCAAATGTTGCAGTTTTCAAGAAATTTCGACGATTGGTTGTCATGATAAATTGAATTTCAGATTAGCTCATTAAATTTAATTATCCGCAAATTAGTCTTTTATTCAATTCAGTATTGGCAAACAATAATAAAAAGATAAAAGATAAAAGGAAAAAGATAAAAGAATAGCTCCCTGGTTACAACGTGTTTTTTTGACTTCTGACTTCCGACTTCTGACTTCTGACTTATTTACATCATCCCGGCTTTAATATTCTTTTCTGACCTGTCAACAATTTTTACAATTCTCCCGGCTCGTGTTTCTTCCCTTTTAGCGTTGTTTAACCAAAGCAGGTACAATCTCCGGCTTGAGGGTGGAAAATTATTAAAATTAGCATAAGCCTCTGAATTTCCTTTCAATGCAATTAAGAGATCATCAGGCAATGATATATTGCTCTCTGTTCTGATCTCATAAATCAAACCTGGTTTTTTCACAGTCTCCTCAAAAACTTTAAGTCCTTCCGGTCTCATCTTACCTTCTGCGATCAGCTTACCGGCTCTTTCCATATTCAGTTTTGACCAACGGCTACCTGGCCTCCTTGGTGTGAACCACTGGATGAAATAATCATCATTGACCCGTCTGATCTTTCCGTCTATCCATCCAAAACATAAAGCTTCTTCAACTGCGTCATTATATGGAATTCGAGGTTTTCCCGAGTTCTTTTTATAGTAGACCAGCCAGACTCCATTGAC
>PMIL01000182.1:6225-7874 GCA_003157075.1 Bacteroidales bacterium
TTGAAGAAGTATAATACCTTTGGCCTCGGTTACATTGCTGATTGTATGATTCACATCAGGACTGAAAGGGAGGCAATAGCTCTTTTTAATGAAAACAATAACATTAATAAACCTCAGTTAATTTTAGGAAGCGGAAGCAATATTCTTTTTACAGACAATTTTAAAGGCACCATTTTATATCCTGACCTTCGCGGAATAAAAATCGAGGAAAATGATTATGACGATGAATCTGTGATTGTTTCAGCAGGAGCAGGAGTCATTTGGGATGATCTGGTTGAATGGACCGTAGCCAGAGGGTTCGGCGGACTGGAGAATCTTTCATTAATACCGGGAAGGGTTGGTGCAACTCCGGTACAGAACATAGGTGCGTATGGTGTTGAAGTCAGGGAGTCAATAATAAAAGTTAAAGCATTAAGCACCGATGATGGTTCAATTCGAATATTCAATAATTCAGAATGTGAATTCGGATACAGGGACAGCATTTTCAAGAGAAAGAATAAAAACAGATTTTTGGTCACCAGGGTATATTACAGATTATCAACCAGACCTTCATTAAATCTTAACTATGATTCACTGAAACATGAGGTAAATCTGCTGGGAAAAGAGACTCTCAGGAATGTAAGGCATGCTGTAATAAATATCAGGCAGAATAAATTACCTGATCCTGAACTGATTGGCAATGCGGGAAGCTTCTTTAAAAATTCAGTGGTAACATGTGCTGTTGCAGAGAAGCTTAAAATAGAATATCCTGAAATGCCGGTTTTCGAGGAAAGGGAAGGTTATAAAAAACTTGCTTCAGGGTGGCTTATTGACCAGTGCGGATGGAAGGGAAAACGGAAGGGTGATGCAGGCGTACACGAAAAACAAGCCTTAGTACTCATAAACTATGGAAAAGCGACAGGCAAGGAAATATATGATTTATCAGAAGAAATAAGAAAATCTGTTAATGAAAAATTCGGTGTTGATCTTGTAAGAGAAGTTGAAGTAATAGGAGTTATTTGAAAATTTTTCGCTTGTCAAGTTCTTTCTGATATAATAAAGCATACCTGTTATGCTCCGCAAGAGTTCTTGAAAAATTATGATANNATGATATCCTGAGAAATCAGATTTAGCAGCAAAGAATATATAATCGTGTTTTTCGGCATTCAGTACCGCATCTATTCCCTCAACGGAAGCACATCCTATTGGTCCCGGAGGGAAACCTGAATGAATATAAGTATTGTAGGGAGAATCCACTATAAGGTATTTTTTTAATACCCTGGTGATAGTGAAGTCATTTATTGCAAACTTGATTGTCGGGCATGCCTGCAATGGCATTCCTCTCTTTAACCTGTTAAGATATACTCCTGCAATTCTGGGCTTCTCTTCATACTTAACCACTTCATCGTCAATAATTGAGGCAAGGATCGTTACTTCNNGTATTCTTTCAGCATCCTGGAGTAAAGGGTTTTTGAATTTGTATTCCAGTAAAACTCATACGTATCCGGAATAAAGACAGAAATAACGTTCTCCTTTGTAAATCCGTCATCATTATAATTTGAACTATCGGAAAGAAATCCTATTATTTGAGAGGAGTCAGCTTCAATTTGCCTGCCAATCCTGCCTGCGATATCGTTTAATGTCCTGACATTATTAAAGGTTATGCGTAC
>PMIL01000140.1 GCA_003157075.1 Bacteroidales bacterium
AGGCCAGAAATCATCGAGATTTCCTGTAAGACCTGCCGCCTGATTTTCAAGCTGAGATTTTAACCAGCCTGAAGGTTTTACAGTTCCAAGAGGGAGTTTTATATAAGCATTTTTAGATAATGGCAGCGGGTTCCCCTTGTAGTTTAAGTTGACTTCTGTTTTACCACATCCATTTAGAAACAAAGATGAAATAATGAGACAGNNTGAGGCTTTTGAAACCGACAATTTTAACGCAGTGTATCGCAGAATATGCGCAAAGAACCGCAGAGCTTAATTAATAATAAGATAGCCCTTTGCGTCCTGATAGCTATCGGGACTCTGCGATTTTCTCTGTGGATCTCTGTGGTAATTGGATTTTAACTTTATCAACTCCGAGTTAACTGCATACCATGAGTCAGGTGGAGATTCGCCTATTCTGTCTTTAATGATCTTGCCGGATTCATTGTCGCAGCCTGATACGCTTTATAGCTTATTGTTGCAAATGTTATAACTATTGTCAGTAATGCCGCCATCAATATTAAGGGAGCCCCTATAGTTGTGCGGTACACATAATTCTGAAGCCAGTGGTGCATAAAATAATATGATACAGGAACTGCAATGAAAATGCCAATGGAGACAAGCAGGAGAAAATCCTTTGAAATNNCGTTTTTCGTCAGCTTCAAACTGCCGGTTAAATCGCTCAGTGAGATAAGTATAAGCAAAAGGCTGATCGGGAAATATTTCTTTCCATTTATTCTCGATGTAGCTTAGCGTTGATTTGGTTTCAGTACCGCTTAACTTTATATAAACTACCTCGTTCAGAGGACGATATGCCAGGAGAAGCGACTCGATACCATTATACATCCCGGTCTGATGATAATCCTTCATAACCCCGATTACTCTTGCTCTCAAAGTGTTGGCATCTCCTGCTTCAATTTTTTTCCCTATAGGTTCTTTCCATCCCATACGGTTTACAAATGTTTCATTAACAATGACAGAAGTGAGTGTGTCCGATGGCATGTCCTTCTGAAAATTACGTCCGCTGGCCATTTTTATTCCGAGAGCATCAATAAAATCGTAATCAACCACTGCAAAGTTTATACCTTTTTGAGTCATCCCCTGATCGGTCTCCACACTGAAAATGAGTTTACCGGAACCTTCCCCAACTGCGCTGTTTGTTGATGTGACATACTTAATATTAGGGTTGTCATGAAGAACCTGTTTAAGCACAGGATACTTCCTTGTCATAGGTCCGTTGAGCTGAAGGCTGATAACGTTTTCCTGGTCAAACCCCTGAGGCATAGTCTTCATATAGTTTAACTGTTTGAATACTATTAAGGTACAAATAATCATAATTACGGAAACCCCAAACTGTATTACAACCAGTACTTTACGAAATAAACTTCCTGCAGACCCCTGGGTAATGGTCCCTTTCAGCACCGTAACCGGACTAAACCGCGAAAGAAAGAAGGCAGGATAACTTCCGCCAAAAATTCCGACTATGATCACTACAGCAAGCAAACTCAGCATCACAACCGGACTATATAAAACATGAAGATCAAACATTTTGCCAGTGAGCTGGTTGAATTTTGGCAATAGTATTATTATTAATATTATGCTTATTATCAGCGAAATAACTGTAAAAACTAAAGATTCGGATAAGAACTGAAGGATAAGTGGAGTTCGGCGTGAACCTACCACCTTCCTCAAACCGACTTCACGAGCCCGTCTGGTTGAACGGGCCGTAGCCAGGTTCATGTAGTTCATAGCGGCAATGAGAACCAGGAATATGGCAATAATTCCAAAAATATAGACATAGGTAATGCTGCCTGTTGGCTTTGGTTCATTTGCATTTGTAGAATACAGATGGATTCTGGTCAGCGGTTCGAGAATATATTCGATTTTTATTTTCATCGATTCGAAAATCGTCTTCATATATGCATCGTACATCCCCTGCATTTTAGTCTGAAAAGCCTTTACATCGAAATTCTCAGGAAACAGGAGATATGTGTACACTCCGAAGTTCCCCCAGCTTCCAAGATCCTTCGGCATATTATTTCTCGCAGCAACAGCATCAAAACTGAAATGGGAATTTGCAGGAACATCCTGAATCACGCCGGTAACCTCAAAAGTGTTTGTTCCTGTTGTAAGTGTCTTTCCAATCGGATCTGTACTCCCGAAATACCTTTTAGCAATTCTTTCTGTCAGAATGATTTTCTTTGGATCACGCAGCGCGCTTTTTATTTCTCCCTTTATAACTTTATATGTGAAAATGTCAAAAAGTGTTGAATCAACATAGAAGAAGTTCTCCTCATTAAACTCTTTATCCTCATATTTGAAAAGAGAACGGTTCATAGGAATAAATCTTACGTAGGACTGAACTTCCGGATAGTCTTTAACAACCTGAGGTCCAAAGGGTATTTGAGCGACGATCCAGGTAAACTGGTCATCGGGTTCAGTAATCTTGGATGAAACCCTGTATATCCTGTCCGCCTTCTCATTGTAATGGTCATAACTTACTTCATCGGCAACATATATTATCAGAAACAATGCACTTGTGATTCCGAGAGTTAAACCGAGGATGTTCAGAATACTATACCCAAAGTGCTTAAGTATATGTCTGAAAGCTGTTTTAATAAGATTCTTTAACATTGGTAAATTTATTCTGTCAGTTTATAAAACAATAAAATTATATTTTAATATCAGTCCTTAATACTCCTTGAGATGCATTAACAGTATATTAACAATCTTGCTGTCTTGCTGTCTTGCTGTCGACCAGATGACCGCACGACTGCATGACTGCATGACTTTCTCCTCATACCTCACACCTCACACCTCACACCCTTTTCTACTTATCCTCAGTAACAGTAACATTATCGAACCAACCGACACCTTGCCCCGGCATTTTAAGTATAAGATTTGTCTTAAACCGTGCCAGAGTATCCACAGGAATTGTAACAAATGTTATATACTGTCTCCATTTATTATCTGGTACGAACCTGGCTCTTGCAAAGTCGCCAAGTAATATTTCTACATACTGCGGCATATCCTTCTTTTCATAATGACGGAGATTTTCCTGTTTTGATGCAGATAAAAGTCTTTGTTCCGGATCTGATTTTGCCCATAATGAAATTGTATAAGATGATCCTGCTTTCACTGAAATCGGAAAGAATCTGATAGCAAGGCTTTTATTGTCTTCAGGAGTGACAATACGCAGAGAATGGTTACCTTCAAAAAAATCCCGCGAATCGAGAAAATAAGTAGCTCCCCGGTCACCTCCTGGTCTTGCATAACAGGCAGAAGGTAGTCCTGGACCCGTTAAATCTTCAAAACCGGCATCATTAATCAGATTTCTGTCAGAAGCTTCTGAAATAGGTTTTTCAGGTTTTATGTTCATAAGATATACCTCGGAGCCCAGGGGGGCCAGATGATCTGCAATTGTACCTCCATTAACCGTAATTGTCCGGTTTTCAAATAATACTCTTGCCTGTCCGGCTGAAAGCCTTTTAACTCTGAAAGAGACACCGACAGGTTCATTGACTTTATTTACAGCCATAACTATCAACTTCCCGTTGTGAACCCTGGATGTCGCAATTACATTCCTGGAAGATGATTCCACAGGCAAAGTTTCCTCATCTGATAAGAGCCATGGTGTAATTTCAGCTACTTCTGTTGCCATTCTTCCACATTCACTCCAGGTTGCTGCCGATTTAGGAAAGTAATTAAGACCCTGACGGACAAAGTATTGTATTCCAGTCGCTCCATTAATGATCGATTGCCATGTCATTGACCTGATTTCCTGGATAGTCGGCTCGCGACTCCATATTTCTCCGCCACCAAAGGCTTGTGGTACAATCCAGACTGGTTTTTTCCCTCTGAATTCAGATATTAACTGATCTGCAACGTCGCCTGGTAATGTAGATGGATGATCAGGAATCGGATATGGGTCTGCCATTACAATATCGAGAGCGTCTGAATATTTCTTTGCTGTAATATATGGTGCCATAAAAACTATTGAAACAGGATGCCACGGATCAGCTTCCTTTACAGTCTTGTAGATATTTTCGAGCTGCTGGGGAGTTATTCTTTTAATGCTGGGCTCATCTGAGATATACCATCCGAGTAATGCCGGGTGATCCCTGAAAATGGATATTTCATTTAAAAGCAGTTTCTTTTTTTCTTCATCAGTAAGCCCTTCTATTTTTGATCCCACTCCACCTCCTCCCGATACCGAGAGTAAGTTATAATGTACTTTCATTCCCAACTGTGCACATCGATCCATATAGGCTTTTCTTTCATTAAGAGTCTCATTAATAATTTTTTGATACGGAGACATCATATTGAATCCTTTTACAATCTCCTCCTCTGGGAGAGATGGAAAAACGGGAGAATAGCAATAAAATCCAAAAGGGAAGAATGGAAGTTTATTAACTATCAAGCCCCCGGTTAGTCTGTCGGTTTTTACTTCATTTGTTTTATGCGACAGCACAATAAGTTCAGTTTTTGCAAAAAATATTACACCTGGTTTTGATGCATCTCTGATGATGGCTTCTGCTTTGTACATTGCTGGAGTGAAACCAATGAAAAATGGCAGCCTTAGAATATTTTTTGCAGGGATTCCTTCCCAGGTTACAACTTTGACTTCATCCACTTTAATAATGAGATTCAAATGATTTTGCTTCAATTCCGGCGGAACGTGAAGAAGAAATTCGCCTTTCGTTTCATAAGAATAAAAGCTTTGCCGGGTTAATAAAGTAAAAGTCAATGAATCAACATGTTGACCGTTTAAAAGGGAAGGTATCCAGATCAGGTTGCAGATCAGGAGAAACATTTTTGCGATTCTTTCGTACATACTTAAGGGAAATCACATTTACGACATTCAAAAATAATCAGTTTTCGCAAAGGTAATAACATCGGTGTTTTTATTTAACTATATTTGAATTGATTAAAATTTCAAATTTGAGGGGCCGCTACTTTTCAATACTAATTCTAAATTTTCTTTTCCTCTTGCTATTTTCCGAATCAGGCGTTTCTGGTCAGCCAAAACACCTTAGATTCGTCCAACTGACACCGGATGATGGTCTTTCATCTTCTATTATCACCTGTATCAGTCAGGATTGTAAGGGATTAGTATGGATCGGTACTCCGGCCGGTCTTAATCGTTATGATGGTTTAAAATTTGTATTGTACAAGCATAATATTAATGATTCAACCAGCCTTTCCGATAACGTTGTGCAAACGCTCTTTGAGGATCACAATAAAAATTTATTTGTGGGAACAGAAAATGGTTTGAGCCTTTATGACCGGAAGAGAGATTGTTTTCATAATTATATGCACGATAAATCAAGCCCTCTGAATGGAATAGTTTGTACGGTGGCAAATATTGCAGAGGAAAAGTCAGGCAACTTCTGGCTGGCCACTGATGTCGGACTGATTTATTTTGACAGGATAGAGAATAAAATTAAACAATATATCCACAAGGCTGATAACCCGGAAAGCCTCAGTGATAATAATGTTCAATCATTATTGATAGATACCCAGAGCAGATTGTGGGTTACAACAAGAAAAGGACTGAACCTCTTTCTTCCTGAAACAGGATTATTCAAACATTTTAAGGTCGGCAGGGCATTTAACAAAGATTTGTCTGACATCGCTTTTAGAAATTTAACCGAAGACCGGGATGGAAATATCTGGATAGGAAGCAGGGAAGGACTATTTTGCCTGTCGTACAAAGGTAATGGTAAAGATCCTGATATAATACATTACCAGCATGATAACCTCGATAAATATAGCCTTTCAATAGATCTTGTCAATTCCCTGTTTATCGATGATGCAGACAATCTATGGGTAGGAACTGAGAATGGAGGGATCAATTTATTTGACAGTAATAATAAGAGATTCTGGCATTACAGGAAAGACGATTACGATCCGCAAAGCATAAACAATGAATCAATTGAAGCAATTGACCAGGATAAAGCCGGAAATTTATGGTTTGGCACATATACCGGCGGTATCAATATCGCAATGAAAAACAGGGATGCGATAATTAAGTATCAAAACCTCCCGGGAGCACCATTCAGTCTGAGTCATAATACAGTCACATGTTTCCTCGAAGATCATAAGGGTCAGATCTGGGTCGGAACGGACGGAGGTGGATTGAACCTCTTTGATGTACAGACGAACCGTTTCAAAAGATTCAGTATGGATAATACTTCTCTGACCAGTAACTCTGTCCTTTGCATGTCCGAGGACTATAAAAGCCAAATATGGTTAGGAACCTGGGCAGGAGGTATGGTCCATCTAGATCCGGGTTCCGGAAAATTCACGGCTTTTACAACAAAAAACAGCGGAATTCAGGATAACAATATTTTAGCAGTCTCGGAAGGTTTTAATGACGATCTGTGGCTGGGAAGTTTTGAACATGGCTTAATTCACTATCAGATCAAACAGGGGAAATTTACTGACTATACTCCTGAAAACAGTGGAGCAGGTAACGAAATGATAGTTAAGATATTAAAATTTTCTGAGGGACGATTATTAATTGGAACAACCGAAAATTTTCAGATTTTTTCTCCGGTCACCGGTCAGTTTACAACCTACGCTTATGATCCTCATATATTAAACAGTCTGAGTCATCCCCGTGTCACAGATATCCTGGCTGAAAATGATTCCAGCATCTGGATAGGTACCCCTGATGGTCTTAACAGGTTTAACCCGGTCACTGGATCCTTCACAAGGTATTATGAGAAAGACGGATTACCGGATAATTTCATAAAAGGCCTGATACTGGATAATTCAGGCATGCTTTGGGTAACTACTAACAACGGTGTTTGCCGGGTTGACCCCAAACATGCAATTTTTAAAAATTTCACCAGGTCCGATGGTTTACAGAGCAACGAATTCAACGATAGAAGTATTTTGAAAATGAAGAATGGTGATCTGTTAATGGGAGGCATAAAAGGTCTGAACATTGTTTATCCCGGGAAAATCAGAGAAAATAAAACAATTCCGGATATATTGATTACCGATCTTAAAGTATTTAATAAGAGTGTAAAGCCGGGAGGAA
>PMIL01000093.1 GCA_003157075.1 Bacteroidales bacterium
AGAGGGTTATCAGATAACATTTAATAATATGAAATTTGAGAAAGGAAAGATTCTGGCTGATCTGCCTGTTATTTTTCTGGCTTTATTCAATATTTGTATTCATCTTCTCGTAATTAATAACCTGGAGTATCACAGGGATGAACTTCTCTATTTTTCACTGGGGCAGCATCCTGATTTCGGTTATGCAACTGTGCCTCCAATGATCGGATGGATTGCCTGGTTTATGCAAAATGTATTCGGATATTCATTGTTTGCAGTCAGACTCTTCCCTGCCTTACTCAGCGGCGTTATGGTATTGTTGGTCTCCGCTGTCGCCAGGGAGTTTGGCGGGAGCTCATATTCAGGGATTCTCGCTTCAATCGGATTTATAATATCGGTCTTTGCTCTGAGAACTTACTCATTATATATGCCCGTGCAGATTGACTTGTTTTTCTGGACACTTGTTATTTACTTGTTGCTCCGGTATATAAACACCTCTTCTGACAAGACTCTTATCTGGCTTGGAATTGTCATGGGATTATCATTGTTGAATAAATACCTTATCGGGGTATTATTCATATGTCTGATTTGTGTAGTTCCGTTTACTCCAAACAGAAAAGTCATTAAGAACAAAAATTTCTGGATTGGGATATCAGTCGGAATATTAGTATTTCTGCCGAATGTGATCTGGCAATTTGTCAATGGATTGCCTGTGTTCTTCCATTTATCTGAACTCGGNNTCATGTCGATCGCATTGCATTCCTGACAGATCAGATAATAATGCCATCCTGGGCGTCAGTTTTAACAATTGCCGGACTGATCTTTCTTTTCAGGAATAAAGAGTCCGGGAAATTCAGATTTCTCGGAATCGTTTCCATCCTGGTAGTTGTCCTGTTAATCTTTATGCGTGGCAAAAGCTACTATACCATCGGTATATTTCCTTTTCTTATTTCAGCCGGAGCCGTCTGGTATGAAAGATGGTTAGAAAGAAAATGGATTAGGATTGCCGTTCCTGTCTTGCTTATTCTGTTAACTATTCCCATGATTCCATTCGGACTACCGGTTTATAAGTCAGAAGGTCTGGTTAAATATTTCAGAGTTGTTGAGTCGAAATACGGAATAAAGTTAGGAAGAAGATTTGAAGACGGAACAATTCATTCATTGCCGCAGGATTATGCAGATATGATAGGATGGGAAGAGTTAACAGCTATCACAGCCAGGGCTTATAATAGTATAGAAGATAAAAAGGCTGGTATCATATATGGCGAGAATTATGGTCATGCCGGAGCGATAACAATAATCGGTAAAAAATACGGACTCCCGGAAGCTGTTTGCTTCAGTGAAAGTTTCAGGTACTGGATTCCTCTGAAATTTGATAGGGATATTAAATCTTTCATCTATATCAATGACAAATTGGGTAAAGACATACAAAAGTTATTTAACAAAATAACGTTGGTCGGAATGATATCAAATCCTGATTCGAGGGAATACGGAACAAAAGTTTATTTATGTGAAGATCCCAATAGTAGTTTTAATGAATTTTGGACAAATCGGTTAAAGGATCTTAAGAAGTATTGAGCTGCGTCAATCTTATAAATCGCATATACTAATTCAAATTGAGGACCAAATGAAAGCCCCTTTATATAAGAAAAATCAAAAAGAGTATAAGAAATCAACCGGACTTATCCGTTTTTGGAATATACTCGGTCCAGGTCTTGTTACAGGAGCAAGCGATGATGACCCTTCAGGAATTGCAACATATTCTCAGGCCGGAGCCGCATACGGACTTATGACCCTCTGGACCGCTTTTATTACATTTCCACTGATGGCTTCAATTCAGGAAATGTGTGCAAGAATAGGTTTGGTTACCTCACAGGGATTAGCAGGGACGCTTAAAACCAATTATTCAAAACCTGTTTTATATTTAATGTTACTGTTTAGTTTTCCTGCTATTGTTATGAATATTGGTGCTGACATTGCAGGAATGGGTGCTGTAGGAAATCTACTCTTCCCGTCAATACATGCGACTTATTTCAGTATAGGATTTACAATATTACTTTTAATGTTAATTATTTTATTACCATATCCCAGAATTGCATCAATTCTGAAATATCTCTGTCTAGTTCTTTTAGTATATCTGATAGTTCCGTTTTTATACAAACAGCATTGGGCTGCGGTATTGAAAGCTACCATTATCCCGACAGTAAAGTTTGACAAGGACTTTATCAGCATTCTTGTTGCAATTCTTGGAACGACAATCTCACCATATCTGTTCTTCTGGCAGGCAACAATGGAAGTGGAAGATAAAAAGAAGATGACAAGGGATTTGGTAGTGAATAAAAGAATAATAAGCGAGATGCGGAAAGATGTCGATTTTGGTATGTTATTTTCAAACCTTGTCATGTTCTTTATCATTCTAACTACAGGGTCGGTTTTATTTAACGGGGGTATTCATCAGATTGACACGGTTGAACAGGCGGCTAAAGCATTAAAACCTTTGGCAGGAGAAGCAGCATATTTACTTTTTGCCCTGGGAGTAATAGGCACAGGACTGTTAGCTATTCCTGTTTTGAGTGGTTCCCTTTCTTATATAGTAACTGAATCATTTGGATGGAAGGAAGGATTGGACAAAAAATTCCAAAAAGCAAAAGCATTTTATATTATAATTGCCATTTCATTGATCCTGGGGCTATCGTTAAATTATATTGGTATTTCTCCGATAAAAGCGCTGATTTATTCCGCCATTCTCTACGGATTAACTGCTCCTGTTTTAATCGCTATCATTCTCCATATTTCAAACAATAAAAAAATAATGGGTAAAAACACAAATGGGAGAATATCTAATATTCTTGGGTTTGCAGCATTAGGCCTTATGACTATTGCTGGTGTTATTTTAATCTATATGCAATTAAAGGGGAAATGATTTGACTGCATAACCCATATACATTACATTCGTGATACTGCTCTCAGTCATTTTAAATTTCGTTCCGAATTCCTGGTAAGTCAATTCACCTTTTACTCTAATACGCAGATATTGCAATATTTTAAGTGGGGAAATATCTGGCATAATTCCACGGTGTTCCTTCCAGGTAAAGTGGTTTTGAGAAAGCAGCCATTTTATCTCTGAAGGTTTTATAAACATTTTCCACTCATGCAGATGCGGAGGCATGATAGCCCATCTTTTCCAGTCCTGCAATATTTTGATTGCTACCAGGTTGCTCAGAAAAGTCCTGTTGAATGTATCATAAAGAAAAACGCCACCCGGCTTCAGAACACGCGAAATTTCAGAAATGACTTTTGGCAGATCCTGGACATGCTCAAGGACGTCACAGCATAAAACAATGTCACAACTATTATCCGAAAATGGCAACTTTTCACCGGCGCCATTTATATAAGTTATTTTCAGACCATTTTCAGAAGCGTGTTTGGAGGCGGTGTTTATTGATTGCTCCGACGGATCAATCCCAAAAGTATTGTACCCAATCCTGGCAATTTCTTCGCACAAGATTCCTCCCCCGCAGCCTACTTCCAGTGCGGTTTTCTCTTCGGGATTTATTTTAAGTCTGTCAAATATTTTTTTTGCGTATCCTACGCGGAAAGGATTGAATAATGTTTTGATGAGATTGAGTGAGAAATCAGGATGCCACCATCTGTCCCCTTCCTGATCATAAATTTTATTATTGATGCGATTGTAAACTTCTTCAGGAACTTTTTGCATTATGATGAATTTTAGGATCAGTCAGTTTGTATTCTAACAATGAAAAGCCAAGTGTTTTCCGGGTTTTATTTTTGCTCAATTCCTTTCTCAGACAATAAATACCTTTTTTTGCCAGACTTATTCCCGTAACAAGTTCTATCTTTTTTAAAAATATAAGGAGACGCCAAACCGGTTGACGCGAATGAAACATTCTGAGCAATAAGGTCCCGGTCATCAACAGCCATTCGGGAATTATCTTTTCTTTCTCATAAAAATAAAAATTCGGATGAGTGAAGGAGAATCGTTTTGCAATCGTATGAATCTCTTCAAGGCTTATATTAACTGGTTCAATTTTTACCGGATGCAAAAAGTTGTCATCGGTACAATGAATATCATTTCTGATCATATCATTAGCAAAAGGAGAACCGTTATAAACACGGACACCTGTTGAGACAAAAACCAGGTCCCATTTAGAAATAATATTGCCGAGTGAATTCAAAGATTCCAGTACTGTTTCACGTGTTTCAACGGGAGCTCCGAGAATAATAAACCATGTTGCAGGTATCTTCTTCTTTTTAAGCAGATCTGCAGTTGTGATAACATCAGCAAGCTTAAAATTCTTTGAGAGACTCTCAAGTATTTTATCACAGAGCGATTCAACACCTATATCCACTTCATTAAAACCTGCTCTTTTCATCAGGTCCAGAAGTTCTTCATCGACAGCTGCAGGCGTTAGGCCCATAGTATGAAGTTTCAGATCAAGTTTTTTGCTGATTAATGCATGTAAAACGCTTTTTGCATGAGAAAGAGGCACATTAAAAATACTATCTGCAAATTCAATATGGCTGAACCCGGTTTGTTTGACAAGAATTTCGATCTCGTCCGCTATAAATGCAGGATTTCTTAATCGATATTCTTTGCCTTCAATTTGATTGTAAGTACAATAAGAACATTTAAAAGCACATCCTCTCTTGGTCTGTACCAGGAGGGGAGACCCAAACCGGCGGTACTGATCAAGGCTGAGATAACGGGACAGATTCGGGAAAGGAAGTGTGTCTAAATCCTGAACGCGCGATGGTTCATTATCCTGAATAACTATCCTTTCTCTGCGTATGATCAACCCTTTTATTCCATCCGGGGGTTGCCGGTTTTCAATCCGGTTCACAAATTCAGACATCACAGTTTCACCATCGCCGCAGACCGCATATTCGAGATCAAAATAGCCGAGCATCTCTTTACCGCTGATTCCTACAGAAGGACCCCCGATAACTATTGGCCCTGAGAATTCTTTCTTACAATTATCGACAACATCATTCTTAACATCCTCTAACAGGAAATGAATATTATAACCACCAGTGTCATCAATATTCCTTATTGAAATACCTATTACATCAGGAATAAAATCGCGAATTGATCTACTTATATCTTCTTCGCAGTTTTCAGAAAAGCATAAATCAAGAAAGTAAACATCATTCTTTCCCTCCGCTTCAAGAACTGTTGCTATATAACATAACCCGAAAGGAATGACTGGCCAGGGATGTTTGAATCTGTTCGAATTAATAAGCAAAACCTTAGCCATAGATTAGTTTAAAATCAGTTCAGGATTAAAGTTCTTTTAATTTTCTTTATCGAAAAAGGAAGTTCCCCAGTTAACTTTAAAAGCGTATTCCATACAGATCTTAAATATTTCATACGTAAATTCCGGCGGCTTCAGGTCCTTTGTTAAACGGTCAGTATTTGTCCTGTCAAATTTTCTCTGGTCCGATAAATAAGGGCGATATGGTTCAATGAAGCGGTCAAATAGTTCTTCAGCAGGATTACGCAAAGCATTTTCAGGGTGTAAACCATAAATAATCTCTACACCTCTGACCTTCATAAGCTGACTATAATACTTTGCAACGGTTTTCATTGTTGTTTGAGAGCTGTTTGTAAGGTGGAAGATACCACCCTCCTGACAATTTTCTATAATTCCAATAGTTGCCTTTACAAAATAATCCACCGGAATAATGTTTATATCACCTTCCTCTGGTAAATATATTTTGAGGGGCAGGTACAGATATCCCTCATTATCAATGTAAATTCCGTTTTTTACTGCTTTTATACCTCCGTTATTGTTCAGGTCATTCAGGTAGATATCCCTTATGGTTTGCGCTGACCGTATGGGAAAATATAATGCATTGAACTTGAGCGAACGACCGGTTTGAGAATCTCCGTAAACAATTGATGGTCTTATGATTGAAAGATTTATAGAATTGATTTTACAGAAACGGTCTATAATATTTTCAGCTCCGGCTTTGCTTTCTTCGTATACATTTGTAAATAATTTTCCTGCAGGCAGAATTTCTTCACAAATGTTATTAGATAAACCGGCAACATACGCAGTGCTTATATAATAGAAATACTTAGCATTCGCATTTTTCGCGAATTCAAGGATTCCTTTCAGGTTTTCTATATTTGCTGTCATTACCTTTTCACGCTTGTTTTCAGAAAAGCTTGTATCCGAAGCACAATGAATGACAGAATTAACGAGTGAACAGAGCCTTGAATATTCTTCATCTGCAATTCCCAGTTTATCCTTCGAAAGATCTGTATCAACACATGTTATCTGACTTAAACGGCTTTCAATTCCGAACCATCCCAGCAGACGGGAGATCCTTTCTTTTAAAGTTTCCTCTTTTGCTGATCTCCCTAACACAATTATGCTATAACCTTCAGTAAGCATTGATGCCATCAGGTGACTGCCCAAAAAGCCGGTGGCACCGGTCATAGCTATTATAGGTTTCCTTTTGTCAGGCATATCCGAAGTTAAGTTTTATGAATAAAGTAAATTCTCTTTTCTGCAAAATCCCTGGTANNTGTCGTATTCTTTCAATCTCGCTGGGATCATTATAGTCATAGAAGAAATCATATTCAAAAATGCATCTTTTCCCATTATCTATAGGAGTGATAAAACCAAAATCATTGTCAATATGATGATTTTCAGCAATAAGCTTGAATTTTACGGAGAATTCATTTATTAATTTCTTATCTATAGGCAAATAAATGAGTGCCGGCAAAAAAGGCTTTTTTCGACCCAGACGGGTACTCATTATCCTGTACATATTCAGCCATACAAGATCGGTCATCTCCTGACGGGAGAAAAGTTTTTCAAAAAACGGAATTAATTCCTTATCAACTTCCTGTGAATATAATTTGGGAGAAGGTGAAAGAGCTGTTTCAAAAAGTTCTGAGAAACCTTTAATTTTTAAATATGAATATGGTTCATCATCCGAAAGTTCTTTTACCAGGTCGAGCCATTGTGCGGTTTTGAGGGATGGCAATCCAAGATACAGAGATTTAAACAGATTCTGGTCAAAGAAAGGCAAACCCATATCATTTATGGCCCGTATGGCATATTTATCTCCGATAAAAACGACAAGCCATGGTATATTTAATTTATCAGTGAAGATGCTTTTAATCTCCGATGCCATTTTTTTTGTAGGAGAAAGAAAAGTGGATATATATTCAGCACCTACTATTCCTAATGCCAGACCGATATGCCTTACCGAACATTCTTTAATAAAATCCAGGGCTTTATCAAGTGTTTCAAATGGAACAAGTATTCCTGTTTCGTCACTTGTAACCGGATGAAGCCGGATACTGGCAGATACGCAAATGCCTGGAGAATCATTATGCTGCAGATTTTTATATGAATAGAGATTTGGTGAGGAAATTTCATTCAGGTTAAAAAGCAAGCCCTCGTTATTCACAAATTCGGCATTAATAAAGTTGTCGGCGTTTATCCCATATGTTGTTGAGAATGTCGACATTATTCCTGAGCACATAATATTTCCGCATAAAAGTGCAGCAGGTTCAGCGGCATTAATTCTGTATCCTCTTTTCTGTGCTTGTTTCTGAAGATCAAAAGCCGTAACCCCTGGACCGACATTTACCAGCCAGTTCTTTTCATCAAAGTCGATAGTTTTCATTCTGTTAAGGTCGATAATGGCACCATCATTAACAGCAAAACCCAATAGATTCTGACCATTTCCCCGGATGGTATATTGAATATTTTTATTCCTGAATAATTTCACAAGAGAGACGATCTCGTCTTTTGTTTCGGGCATTACAACATAATCGGGATATTTCGGGTCAGAAATTGCACTTAGGTCGTGAGAATAAGTTACTGTTATTGCTTCATCATTTGTTGCCCATGAGGTACCTACAATTTTCTGTATTTCGGAAAGGATGACGTCTTCTTTTGCGGACTTAATTTCCCCGCCGTTTTTAACAAAAGTTTCCACATGCTTTTTCAGTGCTTCCATAACTTTAACAGGGCGCATCTCATTAAGGAAATAACATTGATAATCGCATTTCCCGCATAGATTGCAGCTATCGGCGATCTCAACGCATTTTGCAGTAACAGTGATTTTATTCTCTGCAAGTGCTTCATATAGTATCATTCTCCCCTGCGGGTAATAGCTCACAAAATGTTTTTCAAGGCCTGATGCACATACTCCGCTGCCAAGAAAATCAATTTTGCACATAGCATAATGACGACAGTTTTTTGCAGTCTTAAGAATTTCATTCATACTTCCGGTATATAATAATTGATTTAGTGGCCAATGAGGTAAAGATAATTGAAAAAAAATTTTAAACAGTTCCCATTGCCATGAATGGTAATTATTTCCTAACTTGTATGAGTAATTGACTGACCTGTAAAACTTAACAAATCCTGAAATGAGAATCCTTATTAGCGGATTTGTCATATTCGTGATCTGGTGTATTGTTTCCGCATGGCTTTATAATGATAAGCTGTTACCCTCAATAAAAAACCCGGTTACGGTAAAGGCACTTCCTGAATCCCAGACTAATCCGGCAGATTCTTTAATCAAACTTAAAGCATCTATGCCTGGACATCTTCTGATCTATTTTGATTTTGATAAAGCAAAAATCAAAACGGATCTGCAAACCGACAGCAGTATTTCTGAGTTTAAGACATGGCTTGAAAGACACGAAGGCTCGATGCTTACTGTCAGCGGAAACACTGATCTTGTAGGAACAGCTGAATATAACAAAGCTCTTGGAATGAAAAGAGCGGGTATCGTAGGCAAATACCTTGAAACAAAAGGTATAAATACAAACAGGATAATTATTGAATCACTGGGGGAAGGAAATCCCCTTTCAGATTATCTGAGCGCTGAGGGCAGAGCTAAAAACAGAAGAACAGAAATTTCAATAAAAATGCAATAACATGACACAATTATTTATACAACTGGCTCAAACTGTCACTGGTGCAGTTATAACAATTGTAATATTACTCCTGGTAGCAGTTATAATAGGATACATCACTGCCTGGTTATATGCAAAATCGGTTTATTCTCCAATAATTAAAAGTCTTGAATCGGAGAAAGCCGGATTAAAGATACAGATTGCCGGTTTAAAGGACGATATTGATAAGCTTATGTCTAAAGTAGAAAAGTTGAATGATAAAATCGTCAGGATTGAAGAAGAGTCTTCAGAGAAAGATAAAATGATAAAAAAGCTGACAAAATCAAAGAAAAAACAAAAGCTGGATGTCTGATATTTTTAAACCCTTACTTAAGGGATAACTTTTTCCGTAATAGCAGATAAATTTACTATTTTCGTATTTCGGCAATGTGCCAATTTCCGGATTAATATTTGTATTTAAGAACATTTAATATCAGGATTAAATGAAGCCATTTATTTTAGCTGAGACGAATTGGAAAGCAATAAAAGACAGGAAAATCGACCTCGCTGTTTTGCCATGGGGAGCAACAGAAGCACATAATCTTCATCTGCCATTTTCCACAGATAATATAATGGTTGAAAAAATTGCAACTGAATCTGCGGGAATAGCATGGAACAAGGGCGCCAGGTTGATTGTTCTTCCGACAATCCCATTTGGTGTCAATACGGGACAGCTGGATATAAAGCTTAATATAAATATGAATCCCAGCACTCAATTTGCAATTCTGAATGATGTGATTGATGTCCTGAACAGACATGAAATTTATAAATTCCTGATTCTAAACGGACACGGGGGCAATGATTTTAAGCAAATGATCAGGGAATTGGGAGCAAAATATCCAAAGATGTTTATTTGCGGATGCAACTGGTATCAATCGTTTACAAATTCAGATTTTTTTGAAAATGATGGTGGTCATGCAGATGAAATGGAAACCAGCGTGATGCAGGTGGTTGCCCCGGAGTTGGTACTTCAGCTGAATGAAGCAGGCCAGGGTATTGGCAAGAAATTCAGAATAGGCGCATTAAATGAAAAATGGGCGTGGGCCGAAAGGAAATGGTCGAAGGTGACTATTGATACCGGGATTGGTGATCCGCAAAAAGCATCTCCGGCAAAAGGAGAACGATGTTTAAAAGAGGTTATTAATAAGATAGGAAACCTGATGACAGATCTGTCAGGTGCAGATATCAATGATATGTATGAGTAATCCGAACTTAAATCCCATGTATCGAAAATTTCTTTATTTGTCAGTTGCAGTAATGTTCGCAATCACATCCTGTAAGAAAGGATCATTGGCAGACATTCATGATACAATATATCTTAGCGGTACATGGAAGTTTGCATTGGATACAGCTAAAGTTGGCATTTCAGAAAAATGGTATGGTCACACTCTTGCTGATTCTGTGAAATTACCGGGAACCCTCGATGAAAACAAGAGAGGAATCAAGAATACCAACCGGCAGGAAACAATGAGGCTTTCACGCGAGCTTATGTATTCAGGAATGGCATGGTATCAAAAGACGATAACCATTCCGGTAAAGTGGAAAGGTAAATATATAAGACTAATGATGGAGAGAACCAAACCTACACAGGTATGGGTTGATAATGAATTTATTGGCAGTAATACTGATCTGCTGACTGCACAATATTATAATCTTTCGGATCATCTGGTTCCGGGAAAGCATATATTGACCATTCTTGTTAATAATGATAATCGTTCTGTTCCGGCAGGAGTGCAGGGTTCACATGCATGGACCGAACATACTCAGGGTAACTGGAACGGAATTATTGGAAAATTCTGTCTGGAAGCTTTTAATCCGGTTCATATTGAAACCGTTCAGGTTTATCCCGATATTGTCCTTGGGAAAATTACAGTAAGGGTAAATATCTCAAATCCGGACGGAAAGCTGGCAAAGGCGAATATAACTCTGAAAGCTGATGCATGGAACACCGATGTAAAACACAGCGTTTCACCAAAGTCATTTCCTTTATCATTAAAGAAAGGCAAAAATACTATTGAGGTAACTTACAGCATGAGTAAGAATATCCGGTTCTGGAGTGAGTTTAATCCTGCTCTTTATAAACTGAAAGTAACATTGAAAGGCAAAAAAGTACAGGAATACGAGATTGTTGATTTTGGCATGCGTAAATTTTCCACCAGGGGAACCCAGTTTACTATAAATGGAACCAAAACATTTCTGAGGGGAAAGCATGATGCATGTGTTTTTCCGTTAACCGGTTATCCTCCAATGGATGTGGCAAGCTGGCAAAAGGTATTCAGGATTGCAAAATCATACAATATCAATTTTTACAGGTTTCACTCATGGACACCACCACTCGCCGCCTTTGAGGCTGCGGATATCGAAGGGGTTTATCTTCAGCCTGAATTGCCTTTCTGGGGTTCATTCAGCAATAACAGGAATTCAGATTTAAATGCTTTTCTTCTTAAGGAGGGGGATCATATTTTTGACACCTATGGAAATCATGCATCGTTTGTAATGTTTGCTCTGGGGAATGAACTAAGCGGTGATTTTGACATAATGAAAGAATTTCTGAATCATTTTCGATCGATTGATGGTCGTCATTTAATGGCTTATGGATCAAATAATTACTTGGGCTTTAAGGGTCATGCGGATGGTGAAGATTATTATGCCGCCTGTCGCATCGGAGCAGATTCTGATGCAACGTTCAGGACACACATTCGTGGTTCATTCTCTTTTGCTGATGCAAACGACGGAGGGTATATAAATGGCCGTTATCCATCAACAAATCTGAACTATTCGCATGCTATTTCAAAGTGCAATGTTCCGGCAGTGGGTACAGAGATTGGCCAATATCAGATTTATCCTAATTACGACGAGATAAATAAATATACCGGTGTTATGAAACCCTGGAATCTGGAGGTTTTCAGGGAACGGCTCAAAGAAAATAACCTGAGCGATCAGGCAAAGGATTTTTTTATGGCTTCAGGTGCTTTGAGTGCAATATGTTATAAGGCTGATATTGAGATGGCAATGAGGACACCAGGATTCGGAGGATTTCACCTGCTCGATTTGCAGGACTTCCCTGGTCAGGGAAGCGCTTTGGTCGGTCTTCTTGATGCTTTTATGGACAATAAGGGAATTATTTCTCCTGAAGAATTCAGCCATTCATGCAACAGGGTCGTTCCATTACTTCTGATGGATAAATATTGCTGGTCAAACAATGAACAGTTCACTGCAAAGATCCAGGTGGCAAATTATTCCGAAAACTCCTTAACGGCTCAATCTGTCAGATGGGAGCTAAAAAACAATCAGGGGAAAATAGTTTCACAGAATGAGGCAAAAGCAGATATTCTGCAGGGAGCATTAACAAATATAATGTCAATTAATATTGATCTTTTGAAGTTTTCAAAACCTGAAAAGCTGACTCTTTCATTATTTCTTGAAGGAACAAAATATGAAAATTCATATCCTCTATGGGTATATCCGGCGAGCATAGATAAAAAAATTCCCGATAACATTCTTGTGACCAGGAAACTTGACAAAATCTCACTTTCAAAATTAACAGAGGGAGGAATGGTATTTTTAATACCTGATTTCAACGATATTATAGATCTTTCTGTAGGAGGACTGTTTACACCGGATTACTGGAACTGGAGAATGTTTAAAGGCATCTCAGAATCGAATAATAAGCCTGTTTCTCCCGGTACTCTGTCTATTCTTACAGATCCAGGTTTACCACTGTTTAAAAATTTCCCAACGGAATTTCATACAGACTGGCAATGGTGGGCAATACTAAAGAGAAGCCGTCCTTTTATCCTGGATAATGCACCAAAAAACTACCGGCCTCTTGTTCAGGTTATTGATAATATTGAAAGGAATCATAAACTTGGATTAATCTTTGAATTCTCTGTGGAAAAGGGGAAATTGCTTGTTTGTATGTCAAATCTGAATGCAATTCAAAATAAACCGGAAGGCAGGCAGTTGTATAGTGCAATACTTAACTATATGTCGTCCGATAAATTCAATCCCTTACAGGCAATTTCACAGGGAGAACTTGTCTCTTTATTTAAAACAAAAGCTGGAGAAATAAAAATTGGAGGTATAAAGAATCAGTCATATTAATAAATCAAGGGATTTCAGTTGCCAGTTTTTGTTTGATTTGTGTCTGTGATTTAATAATTTGATCGGTAATTATTCATAATAGAGTTTACATTTAAACCTAAAATTCATATCAATGAAAACATCAAGGAGAACATTCGTAAAAACTGGCGCTTTAGCCGTCCTTGCCACAACTGTTTTTCCGCGATCGGCTTTTGCTTCCTCTGAAAAGAAGGGGATGGTCGGATTACAGTTGTATTCAGTGCGTGATGATATGATGAGAGATCCTGTAGGATCACTCACCCAGTTAGCTAAAATGGGTTATGTGTATGTAGAACATGCAAATTATATTGACAGGAAATTTTATGGTTTTTCAGCGCCTGAATTCAGAAAGGTGCTAGATGGTCTTGGTCTGAAAATGATCAGTGGTCATACAGTTATGACAAAACAACATTGGGATGATGCTAAAAAGGATTTCAGCGATATCTGGAAGTTTACAGTTGAGGACGCTTCAACTCTAGGCCAGAAATGGGTGATTAGTCCTTTTATGGATGAAACAATGCGAAAAACATATGACGATTTCAAGAAATACATGGAAGTATTTAACAAAAGCGGAGAGCTCTGTAAGAAATCAGGAATGAAATTCGGATATCATAATCATGATTTTGAATTCAGCCAGAAACTTAATGGCGAAAAAATATTTGATATCATGATGAAGACCCTCAATCCTGACCTCGTTGCAATGCAATTGGATATCGGGAATCTTTATAACGGCGGAGCAAGCGCACTGGATGTCATGAGTCAGTACCCCGGGAGATTCGAAATTATTCATGTGAAAGATGAGATAGCAGCAAAAGAAGGAAATGAAAAGTACATAAGCACAATTCTGGATGAAGGGATTGTAAAAACCCAAAAGGTGGTAGATCTTGCAACAAAAAAGGGAGGAACAAAATGCTATATAATTGAACAGGAGTCATATGGAGATAAAACTCCGATGTACTGTGCTAAAGCAGACCTCGATATAATGAAAAAATGGGGTTATTAGTCTTCATATTTTCATAATTGAATACTGAGAACCGGCTCATAAGCCGGTTTTTATTTATTCGTGAACTTTCTAAAAGGGTAACAGACCTGTCTAACGGTCCTAACTGCAGATCCCGGATAAAACAGAATCATTAATAATACTTAAGCTTTTACATATGAAAAAACCCGGAAACTACTCTGTTATTGTTATGGCAATTGCCATGTCATTAACGGATATCGTTTTAAACGGTCAGGATATTAAAATAACTGAAAATAAAGTACAGGATACTTCTGTGATGTTAAAAGATGGTACTTACACCGGACAATCACGGGCAAGATATATTTATGAACCTTTTTGGGGCAGTGTAAGCTTAACAGTTAAAAACGGTTTGTTTACTGAAATTAGCTTTGTAATAAGAGACTCCCTTCTGCATGAAACTTTCGATGAAAAGTATGAAAAGCACTTCGAGGGAAACCCCGTGTACATACTGCAGAGCAGAAACGACTGGACCGGGGTTCAGACTTACCCTAAAAAGTTATCTGAAAAGCAGGACACTAATAAACTTGATGCTATCTCAGGAGCAACATGGTCCTATAATATCTTCAGGGCAGCTGTAGGAGAGGCCTTAAAAAATTCCAGGTAACAACCGGAATACTCTGGCACCAAAATTGTGGATTGAGGGATATAACAAAATCCCGGAAAATGGATAAAAATGCGTTAAGAAAGCGAGCCGGATTACTTTTGTTCCTCTCATTTATTTTTGTTTCCGGTTGCGAGAAGTCAAATGAGAACCATGGATATCTTGCCGGAATTATTACCATCGGACCAATCTGTCCGGTTGAGAAAATTCCTCCTGATCCCGGATGTCTTCCAACTGCGGAAACTTATAAAGCTTATCCCGTAAGTGTCTATTCCTCTGATGGCAAGAATAAAATAGCACAGTTAATTCCCTCTCTTAATGGCTCCTACACCAGTGAAATTCCAGCCGGGAATTACCTTGTAATCCTTGAAAAACCTCAGAATATTATCGGGGGTAGTAATCTGCCGGCAAGTGTTTCAATCAATTCAAAGGATACTACAAAACTCTTCATTAATATAGATACGGGGATCAGATAACATTTGACAGACTGTTAGCCCTTCAGGTCATCATAGAATCGGCTATAATTTAAAATAAATCCGGTTATAAATAAGAAGGGAATAAAACATCTTTGTTGATTGTCTGTTTTACATTATAAGTTTATATCAAAGTGTTCAAGAAACCTTAAATAGGGTTACACATAGAATTTGTATCAGATTATCTCCAGAAATAGATTATTGTTTAATATGAAAAAGTTTTTACTTGTTTCTCTTTTGTATCTGATCTCATTCTCTCTACTGGCCCAGAAGGCAACCGTTCAGCTAATACAGATAAAGAATACAGGTCTGTCTGATTGGCAGATTCTTGATGATCAGAACGTTTCATTGTTTTCAGGAACGGGAAATGTCGGAAATGATTCTTCCGCATTTAGTCTTGAAGCCAATAAATATTACTTTTTAAGAGTCTCGGTTACTGAGATTAATTACCGTGATACAAGTTTATATTCACTAATACTTAATGGTGAACCTATCCTGCTGATTAAAACCGGAATTGGTATTGGTGATCATCTTTTCCCTTTTTTTACAGGGGTAAAAGCTTTAAATGCAAAAATTGCGGGAGGTACAAATGCTCTTATCTCGGATTTTCCATGGCAGGTGTATTTCATTTCAGGAAATTTCAGGTGTGGTGGTTCAATAATTAATGGGAATTGGATTCTTACAGCGGCTCATTGTACAAAAGACGATTTTGGTGCAGCGATTCCCGCTTCGAGCATGTCTGTGAAGGTAGGTGCAAACAATCCTTCCAATACGCTGGATGGTAAAATTTATCAGGTAAGTGCCGACATTGTGAATGAGGGTTATAACGATCAGACACTCTTAAATGATATTGCACTTCTAAGATTAAAAGACACAATAAATTTCACAAATGCAACACCTATTAATATTGTAACAGCAAATGATGTTACTGCCGGGGCTATTACACCCGGAGTATTGTCCTGGGTCACAGGCTGGGGCTACACCAGTGTAAGTCCTGATGTTTTACCTACTGCTCTTCAGAAAGTACAATTACCGATTATCTCTAATGCACAGGCCGCATCAGTCTGGGGTACTAAAATCACTGCAACTGACCTTATGGCTGGTTATCTTAATGGTAACAAAGATGCATGTAACGGCGATAGCGGAGGACCTTTGATAGTGCCTGTATCAGGTGAATACCGGCTGGCAGGATTAGTGAGTTGGGGCAGCCCTAGTTGTAATACTTACGGAGCCTATTCCAGGGTTTCTGATTTTGACGACTGGATTCTGAAAAATACAGGTTTTCTGCCGAAGGGCGATTCAATAGTTTGTAAGGGTACTGCTTCAAGCCAGTATTCAATAATACCCATTCCAGGTGCTTCCAAATACCAATGGTCATTATTGCCAGTGAGTGCAGGAACAATTAATGGCAGTGGCAGAAATACAACTGTGTTGTGGAATACTTCTTTTACGGGAAATGTAACTATAATTCTGAGTGCAACCATCAATAATAAAATCTCAGACTGGTACAGGCTTTCTGTAAAAGTTGCTACACATACCAAACTATTAAGTCAGTCTGCAGACACAGTTATTTGTGCAGGACAACATGTGAGCCTTAATGTAAATGTTCTGGGATATAATTTGATATACAAATGGTCAAAAAATGGTCAGGTTATACAAACTGGGTCCTCCTCAAAAATAAATATCTCATCAGCAACAATTAATGATTCAGGAGATTACAGCTGTGAAATATCCGGGTCGTGCGGTACAGATGTATCTGGGAATATTAAACTTACTGTATATCCTGTGACGAAGATTACCTTTATTTCACCAAATGTTGAGGTCCCATTTGGCAATGATGTTACGCTTCAGGTTAATGCTGATGGTCATGATCTGGTATATCAGTGGCAAAAGAACGGTATGGCAATTGCGAATAGTAATTCTTCGCTCTTATTGCTTTCGCAGATGAATGCCTCGAATACCGGGATATATAGAACTACTGTTACCGGAACCTGTGGAATTGAGACTAGTGATTCGATATATGTTTATGTGAAAAGATCAAGCTTTAAGGGGGATCCTGAAGTTTTCGTATGGCCCACAATTACGAATAATGAATTCGAAGTAGCACTAAGTACTGATTCATTCTATAATGTTCAAATATTCAACACAATGGGCAAGAAAATCAGAGATTTGCCAAAATGCAGATACCAGACAAGTATTAATATAAGTACTCTGGATCAGGGTGTCTATATAATAGAGGTGTATAATTCAGATTTCAGAAAATCTATTAAGGTGATTAAAGAATGATTACCTGAATGCTCTTAATCTGAAGTTATTTTATCTTGTAGATGTTTTCTTTTTGAACATCTTTTAGAAACAAAGTTCTCGGAGAATTAAAAAAGTTTTTAAAATCCTCAGGAAATGACTGAGCCGGATTTCCTGAAACCGAATACTTTGAATTGAAAGTGTCTCTCCAGGTCAGGACATAGCCAACGGGGTATTTACTAACTACAGGTAAAAGAACTGCAGACCACCAGTCTTTCATTCCTCTTCTTTCCCCAGTTTCACTTAATGCGGTCAGTTTATTTCGCGATACTGCTTCACTGGTTATAAATCCGAGAGCATTGTCAAGTTCTCCGCCAAATGATTCCCCCCGGTCGTACATGTCGAGTGAAAGCATATCAATAATATCATCTCCGGGATATCCTTTCAGATATTGTTCAAGCGAAGTTACCCTGTCGGTATTATAGGCATAAAGTATATTGTGAAGGTTCTTTTTATCACGTAAAAAACCTACGGTATAGCGCCATAGGGCAGAGTATTCCTGATCGGTACATATTGTGGTTCCCCACCAGAAAAATGATCCTGAATGTTCATGAAATGGTCTGAATATAAATGGAATAGGGGTTCCTTTATCATCTTTTAACCCAAGAAAGAATGTAGCAAGCCGCTCCAGCCATGAGTTAAAGAGTTCATGATTTTTGCCACCGGGAAGAATTGATGATACAACCTCTTTTGAACTGACGTCCCAGGCGGTTCCATGGGGACCTGGTAAATTATCCTTGATCTGCATCGTTAATGGATTATTGAGATGCCAGCTCATCGTAATAACTCCTCCCCTTTTATAATGTGCTTTGATCTGTTCTCTGATCTGATCAAAGCTTACTGAATCGAGACTCCGGTCGTTACCAAGTTCAATATGTCCAAGCTCAAATCCCGCGACAGCAGGGTAATCGCCGACAGCATTTTTTGTATCTGAACGGTCTTTCTCATACCACCAGTTATATCCGTACATCAGGTCATCCTGATGGCCATACATGATTCCTTTATTTTTAAGTACATACAACGACTGGTATAACATTACAGTCTCTTTTGTTGCTTTCTTATCAGCAGGTAACGGAAGTTTCTGTCCAAAACTGCAGATGGTTAGGAAAGTAAATACTGATGCCAGATTCAGAGTTTTCATTTTATGCAGGATAGAGTAATAAAGTTAAGATGGATCTTTGGGAATTCAGAATTATCAAATTTCAACATTAAAGATACTGTTTTTAAGCCATTCTTAAATAACTGACGTTTTTAAAGCAGGAGACAGGTACAAGTTATCCAAGAATCAGCAGCTTTTATGGATTTTTATCACTTTTTAAAATCTGTTTGTCAAAATCCGATGGGTGACAATATTTTAAATAAACATACTTTTAATATTCTCTATAGGTCTGATTATTAATAAATAGAATATTTAGACTGTTCATTTTTATCGGTTCTTGAGATCTTTATTCATAAAACGCAATCCGTTTTTGACGAAGCACCATTTTTAAGGTGCAAACTGATTGATCCTGTAATTAACCGCACAAAATTCAACGACAAAGGATAATTTAATGAATCCCATTTCCCCACTATTTGGGCTTCTCCTGCTTGACGGGTATACTATTAAGCCATACTTTTACAATGTAATTAAGCGACAAAAAAATGGAAAACATTTCAGTATTAGAGAAACAAAGTACTTCTAACAAAAGCAAAAGCTGGATTAACTCAAACGACAGACAAAAAGTCTCCAACGTAATACCTAAGAAAAATGAGGTACCTGATAAACTCGCCGCTGAGGTTGATGAAAATTTTTTGAGTTACCTTAATTGGCATGGCCTTGCAAATGAAAAGAAGTTGCTTATACTTTCTTCAAAGTTGCATTATTATTACGATTATGAAGAATTAAAAGATGTAACTACTTTAATTAATCTTAAAAAGTTAAATCTCGTAAAGCATCTTGATGACTTTTTGAAATCTCTTTATGATGGATTATCTCCTAAAACTAATTTCGTCGGTTGTTTTACTGACAGAAATGCTCAAAGAGGTGTAAGCAGGACTTTCAGATTATATAAAAGATTTCTGAATTTTCTGGATTCAAAGATAGATGTGGAAATTGACAGTGAGGATTTTTCAAGAGTCCTTGAATCACATGGGTTCAAAGTAATTGACATGACAGTAATTAACGGGCTGACATATTTCAGAACCCAAAACCACAGGAAAGCAAGTTAGTACCGGGTCTTTTATAGAGCCAGGCCGGATAGTTGATATATTGTTTATAAAAGGTGGTTAAATTCCTTTATTTACAATTAGTTGTGTTGTAACTTCGTATGGCAGCCCCGGTTACTATTAAATCGCAATTATAACCTGAAATCAACCGGACTACATACTATGCACATAATTCGGCGTTTTGCGATGAACAGTAATCTGAGAAAATTAGAAATAATTTGCTTTGGTTTGCTATTCTTTTCTGTTAAAGTTTCAGCCCCCAACTGGAACTCGATGACGATTATTGAATTTTCTCCTGTTCAACCATATAGTAAACTGGAATTTGCCATAGGGATGATTGAAACTAAAGGTGACACTCTTGCCTATAATCCTTTGGAAGAAGCTATCGGGATTTTTCAGATTCGCCCAATCAGGCTCATTGATTATAACAGACGCACAGGAAGCCGTTATACCAGACATGACCTGTATGACTTTGAAACATCAGAAAAGATATTTTTATACTATGCCAATCTGTCCGGTCCTTATAAACTGGAACAGATAGCCAGAAACTGGAACGGATCAGGAAAACGAACATCCTTTTACTGGGATAGGGTAAAAGAATTCATGACAAGGAATGCCTGCACATCTCCGNNGTGAAAAACTGTTTTCCTTAATGAGGAACCCTGAGACTTCTCTCCCAATTCTTTAATTTCAAGGAGGCCTGAAATTGCTCTTTCAAAGCGAATAATCCTCTCCATAAGAGTTAATACGTGTAAATATTTCACTTTTTTGTCTAAAAAAATTGGCAATTAGTCAAAATCCAAAACTATTAAAAATGCCCTGCGTGAAATTATCTGTATGTCTATATACATCAGACAATCAATGTTGTATGTTATGTCAGAACCTCCTGAATGCTTGGTATTGCTTAAATCAGCAGTAAATCTCATAGGCTAATTGACGAACTCAACCTATTTGTTTATTAATTGTTGTTTAATGGAGTACAAATCATATGGTTTTCTGTGATTAAACAAACAAAATCAAGACTCATTTTACCGTGATCGTTGTGGCGGGTAGTTGACTGCAGTCAATGGTTGGTTTAACTTTGGATATATAAACACGAGATCGATCAAAAGTAATATGATTCCTAATTTAAGTGATTATGAGAAAAGTATTTCTTTCAGTAATTTTAATCTTTATATCTCATATCTGCAGCGCTCCCAATATTGGTTTCAGAATTGAAATGTTAAAATTCCAATCGTTGTATGGGCTGATTAACCAGAGGTATCATGAATCCGAATTTTCAAGATTTGTCAATGACCTTGGCAGCAGCGAATCGGGGAACAATTGGCTTTCAATTAATCTTATTGGATGTTTTGGTGAATGGCAGTTTGAAGAATCTACTTTGAATTTTCTTGGTTACAGGAAAATAACCCTGAAGCGATTCAAAGCCAATCCTGATATTTTTCCAAGGGAACTGCAACTTAAAGCTCTGAAGACACTGATACGTGTTAATCTTCTTTATTTAATGGATTATGAACATTTTATAGGAGATTCAATAAATGGTGTAGTGATTACTAAATCAGGAATGATAGCTGCATCACATTTGGGTGGTGCAGGTTCATTACAGAAATTCCTTGATTCTAATGGAAGAATAAACAGGAAAGATGTTCTTGGAACATCTATCAGCGGTTATCTGAAAAGATTCAGATTTTATGATCTGGATTGAATAATTAATAAGAAAGAGAAGCTATGAGAACGTTATACCGTATTACATCAAACGAGCATGGTGTATTCCTCTTAAAAAGGAGAAAAATAGCAAAAGCTTTACGTTGGTGGTTACGTGAAAATGGATACATTTACAATTCCACCCATTTCTTTAACTAGATGATTTCGGGGACTTAATGAAGTTACGGTTATCAGGAACCTTTTAAAAGTTCTTCTGCTTCACGCCAGTCTGCTTCAGCTGTTCCGTGTTCTCCCCGGGCAATACGTTCAAAGTAGATTTCCCTTGCTTTTTCACGAATCTCTTCTTCACTCGGTACATATTTACCAGGAGCAACTTTCTTGGTCTTAGAAGCTTTTCCTGTATCAGAAGTTTTTTTGGGTTTGCTGGTTGTTTTTGCTTTAGCAGTTTTCATCATTCCAGAATTTATTGAATTAATACTAACGTTTTTAAAAAATTCCTGTTCAAATGATCATTTTTTTTCTTCAACATCTCTTTTCTCAACGATAATCGTACAATTTGTTGCGAGTGCAGCCAGAGTACCTACTGCTGCGAATATGGGAGCCAGAACAACACCAATGGCACCAATTGTCAATGGGAATTCAATTATTGTCTCATCTTTCTCGTTTTTTATAATTATTCTTCTGGCATTTCCTTCTTTTATTATCTCTTTTACCTTGGATAAAAGTTCATCACCTGATACTTTAAAATGTTCATGTTTTGATTGATCATTCTGTGTCATTTTGTCTATTATTTGTTTAATTTCAAATTTAAGCTTTTGTTTAGCTCAAAGCAATTTTTTTTAGTCTTATAATAATTTTAATAAGTCTTTAAGTTAGAACAAACAGTATATGCAAAAGTTTCTCGCCAATAAGTGGGCACCAGCGCCGGCTGGCAAGTACCTCACTTTTCCCTATTCAAAAATAAACGTACCGGATTTATTATACTCATGAAAGGTTTTGCTGGTTCTTACCATTCAAAAGGAACTATCCCTTTATCATAGTCAATTCGGTTCATGTTTGCCCTCCAATGATTTCCAGAGACCGGTTGGCTCTGGATTAAAGAATTATTGAGTCACATTTTACTCAATCCTCC
This sequence comes from Bacteroidales bacterium, assembly GCA_003157075.1. Taxonomy (GTDB): domain Bacteria; phylum Bacteroidota; class Bacteroidia; order Bacteroidales; family VadinHA17; genus LD21. The sequence continues at coordinate 22,450 of PMIL01000093.1, forward strand.
AGTGTGGTAATATCTCCGTCAGGTAATCCCTGAGCACGCGATTTAAGAAGCCTCCGCATAATTTTCCCCGATCTCGTCTTTGGAAGCTTATCAACAAAAGTTATTGATTCAGGTTTGGCGATCGGACCAATTTCATGGCCCAGATAGGTCCTGAGTTCATCCTTTAATGAATCTGTGGGATCAAAGCCGGTGCGTAAGATGACATAAGTGTGGATGGAATTGCCTTTCACTTCATGTGGCAGACCAATGGCCGCTGCTTCAGCTACGGCAGGATGACTTCCGAGAGCTGATTCAATCTCCGCTGAACCTAATCTGTAACCCGAAACTTTAATTACATCATCAACTCTTCCTATAATCCAGAAATATCCGTCTTTGTCGCGCCTGGCAGAATCTCCTGTCAGATATTTATCAGGATATGTGCTCCAGTACTGATTGATATATCTTTCAGGATCTCTGTAAATCGTTCGGATCATTGCCGGCCAGGGTTTCAGAAGTACCAGTAATCCCTCTTCCCCATCGGC
>PMIL01000138.1 GCA_003157075.1 Bacteroidales bacterium
TGTTGCTATAACCGTAATATTCGTTATTGGTCACTGTTTCCCAGTCAAAAAAGAGATTTACTGAATCCAGGGTGAGTAACAGATTTGTTTTGTATCTGGAACAAATTGTAACAACAGAATCGACAGGCAATAACGTTGTAAGAAGTTCCTTTTNNTCATTCGAAAATGATGATAATCCGTCTGCGAGACTCATAACACCATCATAATAGCAATACTTCTCTTTAGCTTTAACAACCTGTTCTAAGGTGTAATCAAACAGATTCACAAATAGAATGTCATGATGGGTATCGTTGAGAATTATCTCAGGATCAATTCTCTTTCCAATGTATACGATAGCAGTACATGAATAGAAAAAAAGAATTATTGAACAAGTAAATAGATATCGGATAAATACTTTCATTTCTGCTTCTGATTCCGTTTAATAATGAAAACTAGAACAATCAAACGTAAAAAAGGTTAAACGGAAATCAGATAGAAACATTGTGCGGTTAAAGACCTATTCGGGATTATTAAAAAGTTAACCTTCATGATGTCTGAGAAGCTCTTTTACATCCTGCAACTTGAATTTGTTGAGTTGAGAGATCCTGGTATCTTTTCTGTATGCTGGTGGTACCACCATGAGCGCTTCATTTTTATTTTCTGCCTCCATAAAAAACCAGGCTTTATGTACGCCGTCCATACAACCCCAATCAGCATTAGTAAGAAAGTGAGAACCTGAACTAAGCAATATTTCTACTGACCTCAGACATTCAATTTTATCAGATCCGTGAGGAATTTCAATGAGATATTTTGGCATGATATTGTTGTTATTAGTTCGATTAACAATTTTATTATTAGCTCTTTATTGTTTAGTACAAGCGATAGAATTTTCAATTTGCAAATGACCAATAAATAAACAAATGACGATTGCTAATGTTCGTGATTTACCGATTGATAATTTTTTTATATTTGAATGCCTTTAAAAAATTAATTTGCTTATCATGAAGAAATCATTGCACATATGCTTAGTTTTCCTGCTGATGATGATCTATACACACACCGGGATCGCACAGGCAACGCATCCTGAACCGAAAACACTGGAAATAGGTGCAAAGGCACCCGATTTTAACCTTCTTGGTGTGGATGGCAAAATGTACAATCTGAATAGTTTTAATAATTCTGCCGTTCTCGTAATTATTTTTAGCTGTAACCATTGTCCGACTGCCCAGGCATATGAGGACAGAATCATTTCACTCACAAATGATTACAAATCAAAAGGTGTAGCTGTAGTGGTGATATCACCTAACTCGATAAAAGCCTTAAATCTTGCAGAGCTTGGTTATACCGATATGGGAGACAGCTATGAAGAGATGAAATTAAGGGCTGCAGACAAAGGATTTCCATTTCCTTACTTATTTGACGGGGAACAACAGAAAACGGCACTTGCATACGGACCAGCGGCTACACCTCATTGTTTTGTATTTGACAAAAACAGGATCTTATGCTATTGCGGACGTGTAGATGGTGCGGAGAAACCGGGTACAGGTAAAGGCGAAGATATCAGAAATGCAATAAATTCGGTTCTGGCCGGAACAGCGGTTAAAGTCCCGGTTACGAAAGTTTTTGGTTGTTCCGTCAAATGGTCCTGGAAGGATGAATATACTGCAAAACTATATCAGCAATGGGCGGAATTGCCGGTAACTCTTGAAGATATTGATGTACAGGGAATAAAGGACCTGGTAAAAAATCCATCATCCGGTAAGTTAAGATTAATCAATATTTGGGCAACCTGGTGCGGTCCATGCGTTACTGAATTTCCGGATCTTGTAATCATAGACAGGATGTATCGCGGCCGTCCATTCGAGTTCATAACAATAAGCGCTGATAAGCAGGCACGTAAGGCTGATGTTCTGAACTTTCTGAAAAAACAGCAGGCTTCAAACAAAAACTATATTTTCAATAAAGAGGATGTTTACCAGATGATAGAAGCGGTTGATCCTGAATGGCAGGGGGCTTTGCCTTATACTCTGGTTGTTGAACCCGGAGGCAAGATTATATATAAAAAGCAGGATATGATCAATCCGGCCAATATGAAAAAGCTTATAGTGGAAGATAAATCAATTGGAAGATACTATTAATTCTAACGTTTTATGAAAGAACTTGTACGTTGCCGCCCTTGCGGATTTGTAATGGATGCAGACAAGCTCGGAGATGTTTGCCCTGCATGCGGAATGCCACGAAAAGTTTTTGAACCATACAGGGAAAGAGTGTCCCGGAACAGGTTAGTATTGCTTAATTTTGACTTTCATCCCATTGCCATACATCTATCTCAGGCACTTGTTATTGCAATACCGTTTCTGGTGATATTAACCAGTTTTTTTAAACAATTTCAGCCAGAAATGCTGAAGAATGTACTGACGTTTTCAGTATTTGTTTTTCCATTTACCCTTATTCTTGCAATCATAACGGGAATAACTGACGGGCTTACCCGATTTAAGACACTTGCTACACCCATTTTAAGGGTTAAAATTATTTTTAGTATTATCATTCTTATATTATCTATCGCCCTCTTTTTTGTAGCACCGAAGGAGAACCTTAAAGGGTTGACAATAGTATTAAGCATCCTGTCTCTTGGAGCCGGTTTTCAACTAGGTCTCTGGGGTAAAAAACTCATAAATGTAATACTGCCCGGTTCATATCCGCAAAAAAAAGGAACTAAAGCACCTCAGGCTGAGGTGGAGAAACTTTAAGCCGCTGGCCGTTCAACCGGCACAATATCTATTTCGAAAATTTTCGTTTGCCGGAGTATTTTTATTCCTGTAGATCTGGAGATAAGTTTACTGCCAATCAGATGCTTGGTCAGATCAACNNTTTCCAATCCTGTAATCATTAATCCTCTTTTTGAGGTTAGCTTGTAAAAGTTCTTTATTCGTGGATGAATCTCAATTTCATGGGTCATCAATCCAAGATAAGCCTTAGTCACTTTACCTTCACTTATCAGATAACGGGCAATCTCTTTGGCAGAGTCAATCCCTATTGAGAAACTTAAACCCTGCGCACTTGGAATGATTGCAGTGTTTATTCCGATTGCCTCACCATCTGTATTTATCATCGGTCCGCCTGAATTGCCTGGATTCATTGCTGCATCCGACTGAAGTATATCATCAATCAGCTGTCCGCCCGGAGTTCGCATAGTACGTCCCACACCACTCAGTACACCAACAGAAACAGAGTGCTGATAACCTAACGGATTACCGATAGCAATTACAAGCTGTCCTATTTTCAGATCGCCTGAAACACCAAGTTTAACAGGTGTGTAGCCACTGCCGAATATTTTTATTATTGCAATATCGGTATCTTTGTCCCTGCCTATTATTTCGCCTGAGAATTCATTACCATCCAGAAGTGAAACATTAAGCCTGCCGGAGTTTTCAATTACATGTGCATTTGTAAGAATCAGTCCGTCACTTGAAAATACAAATCCCGATCCGGTTCCGGTAAGTCTTTCATTACCCCCCATTGATGTATACTTGTCTATCTTAACTACTGCATTTTTTGCTTTTTCAACAGCAGTAACAATTATTTCAGAAAAAACATCCATAATACCTCCTCATTTATAATAAGGAATACTGCAATATTGAAGCCAAAAGAATCTGAAAGCATAATCATGCATATTATATTCAATCTATCGTACTTAAGGACAGCGTGTTGGTATAAGTAGCGTCTTTATACGTCAAATTGTCGCGAATAGTAACAAAATGGCATAACGGCATAACGGCACAAAAGCACAAAGGCACAAAGGCACAAAG
>PMIL01000071.1:0-19050 GCA_003157075.1 Bacteroidales bacterium
CACTGCTGTTTATTCCCAGGCACCATTCAGCCGCGGGGTAAATCTTACAGGCTGGTTTCAGACAGACAGTCCGCAGCAAATTCAGTTTACAAAATTTACAAAACAGGACATTATTGATATTAAAAGCCTTGGATGTGATGTTATCAGGTTACCTGTCAATATGAATAGTATGACCGGAGGCAGCCCTTCGTATACTCTTGATCCATTATATCTGTCGTTCCAGGATTCGGTTGTAACATGGTGCGAACAGCTTCACATTTACCTGATAATCGATAATCATTCTTTTGATCCTGTTGTGGGTACCAGCCCGGCAATTGGCGATATCCTTACAAAGGTCTGGACACAAACGGCAGCTCATTACAAAGACAGGTCAGATTATATTCTGTATGAGATATTAAATGAACCTCATGGAATAACGACTTCTGTTTGGGGCACAATACAGGGACAGGTAATTGATGCGATCCGTACTAAAGACAACAGACATACAATAGTGGTTGGAGGATCGGGTTACAATACGTATACTGAGCTTACGAATCTTCCCATTTATTCTGATCCAAATCTTCTTTATACTTTTCATTTTTATGACCCTTTTATGTTCACACATCAGGGTGCAACCTGGGGAGTGCCGTCAATGGGACCACTGGCTGGTGTTCCTTTCCCGTATGATGCAGCCAGGATGCCTGTCTGCCCTGCCATTCTTAAGGGAACATGGGTTGAAAGCAGTTTAAACAGTTATCCCTATGATGGTACAGTAAATAATGTCAGACAACTGATCGATAATGCTATCAATTTCAGGAAGAGCAGAAATGTAAATATTTTCTGCGGTGAATTCGGAGTTTTCATTCCCAACAGTCCCGCTAATGACAGGACATTCTGGTACGGTATTGTAAAACAATATCTTGAAGATAATCGCATTCCATGGACTTCATGGGATTACAAAGGCAGTTTCGGGCTGTTTCTAAAAGATTCTAATGAATTGTTCGATAATAATCTGAATATCCCTTTATTACAATCAATGGGTTTGAATATCCCGCCTCAGACACCGCTTACAATTAAACCGGATACCAGTGGATTTATTATCTATTCAGATTTCATCGGTCCCAAAATCTATGACCAGAGTTCCAGCAGCGGGCAGATAAATTTTTATTCACCTGATCTTCCAAATAATGACAGATTCTGTCTTTACTGGAGTAACTTCACTCAGTACAATTCTCTGGCTTTCGACTTCAATCCCGACAAAGATCTCTCTAGGCTGCTGACTGGTGGTTATGCAATCGATTTTATGATACGGGGAAATTTGCCGGGTATAAAATTTGATATCAGGTTTATTGATACAAAGACACAAATAGCCGGAGATCATCCATGGCGAATGACTGCAACAATAGATGAGAACAAAGTCGCATGGGACAGGAAGTGGCATCATCTTCATATTCCATTATCCTCTTTTACGGAATCCGGATCGTGGGATAACAACACATGGTATAACCCTTCAGGAAAATTCGACTGGACAGCAGTTGACAGGTTTGAAATTTCAACAGAATATCCCGTATCAGCCGAAAACAAATTATGGTTCGATAATATTCTGGTAACAGATAAAGATACTTCAATTGTGAGGGAATCAGCAATAATGGGGATCGGACAAACCAGGGACCAATCTGATTTAAAGCTGAAGATTTCACCGAATCCTATGAGTTATAATACAACAATTTCTTATAATTTAAACAGGGAAAGCTTTGTCTCTGTTTCAATCTTCTCAATAACCGGACAAAAGATCTGCACTCTTTTAAATGAAACACAAGCGCCCGGCTATCAGACATTGGAATGGTATGGCAGAGGGGAAAATGGAGCGCCGGTTCAAAGCGGTTTGTATATATGTGTGCTGAAAACAATGGAATATTCTGTTTCGGAGAAAATTCTCAGGTATTAGGATACTGAGATACTCTTAAAATGTCTTGATAGCTTATTGGAGATCAGACGCAGAACTTTATCAATGTAAATATGTTTAACTTTGGTATTCTAATTGACCCGGAAGTACAAAAAAGTATTTATAAAAGACTCATTAGCAGTAATATAATTAAATTTTAAATTGACAGAATGACATATAATCCTTTAATAGAGCGATACGATAATATGAATTACCGGCGCTGTGGAAAAAGCGGAATCAACTTGCCTGAAATATCGCTGGGACTCTGGCATAATTTCGGATCTGTAGATGTGTTTGAGAATTTCCGGAAGATTGTATGGAGAGCTTTCGATTCAGGTATAACACACTTCGATCTGGCAAACAATTATGGCCCTGTACCCGGATCGGCAGAGGAGAACTTCGGATTGATCCTGAAAAAGGATTTATCCGGGTACCGTGATGAATTGATCATCTCAACAAAAGCAGGATGGGAGATGTGGCCGGGTCCATATGGCAACTTTGGTTCAAGAAAATACCTCCTGGCAAGTCTCGACCAGAGCCTTAAACGTATGGATCTAGACTATGTTGACATATTCTATTCTCATCGTCCAGATCCTGATACACCGCTTGAGGAGACAATGGGAGCATTAGCTCAGGCAGTTCATCAGGGGAAAGCCCTTTATGCCGGAATTTCAAGTTATCCTGCAGATCTTACGAAAAAGGCAGCAAAGATTCTGAAAGAGATGAATGTAAATTGTCTTATACATCAGCCCAAATATTCTATGTTCAACAGGTGGGTCGAGAAAGGGACAGGTAAAGATCCCTCGCTTCTGGATGTTCTGGAAGAAACAGGTATTGGTTGTATTCCCTTTTCTCCGCTTGAACAGGGTCTGCTGACTGACAAATATCTGAAAGGTATTCCGGCAGGGTCGCGTGCTGCTAATCCGCATGGGTTTTTAAAGGTTGAAGACATTACCGGGCAGCGAATTTCAAAAGCAACACGACTGAATGAGATTGCATTAAAACGCAATCAGTCGCTGGCACAGATGGCGATAGCCTGGTTACTCAAAGATCCGAGGGTAACATCTGTCCTGATTGGCGTGAGCAGTGTTGAACAACTTGATGATAATTTAAAGACTCTTAAGAATCTTGTTTTCAGTGGAGAAGAGCTTAAGAAAATTGAGTCTATTCTGAACGAAAAATGAATCTTAAGTTAAAGAAACTATTTCGAAATCCTTTTGTACTCTTCCTGGCTGTGTGGGGAATCGTTAATCTGCTTCAGGCACGATTTACTCCTCTGGACAATGATGAAGCTTATTACTGGATGTATTCAAAATACCTTGCATGGGGTTACTTTGATCATCCGCCCATGATAGCCTTAATGATAAAGATCGGTTATCTTTTCTTTCATAATGAATTAGGTGTAAGGCTTCTTACAGTATTCAGTCAGCTAATCACGCTTTATTTAATCTGGTTGATTACAGATAAGGAAATCCGGGAGAAAAAAGGGAATGTTCTGATATTCTATATGCTGGCTGTTCTCATGCCGGTCAATACAGTTTACGGCTTTATCTCCACACCCGATGCCCCATTGATTCTATTCACCGCTGTTTTTCTTCTGATATATAAACATTTCCTGGTTGAAGAATCTTCAAAAAACACGATTCTCCTCGGGTTATCGATTGCTGCTCTTGCATACAGTAAATATCACGGAGCAATATTAATTCTCCTTGTCATTCTCTCAAATCCGCGATTGCTAAAGAGCCTAAGATTTTATATGGCAGAAGCCATTGCTTTCATTTTGTTGATGCCGCATTTTTACTGGCAGTATTCCAACGGATTCCCCTCCGTTAAGTATCACCTGGTTGAAAGAGTCTCAGCCTTTAATCCTGAACATGTTCCCGATTATCTCGTGAGTCAGTTTTCCTTTCATAATCCATTCCTGCTTGTAATATTGGTATGGATTATGATAAAAGTAAAATCAGGAAACCTGTTTGATAAGGCATTAAATTATATTTTTACAGGTTTTTTGATCTTCTTTTTTATCTCGAGCTTCCGTTACCGGGTTGAGCCACAATGGACCGCAGTAATATGTGTACCTGCACTTATACTTTTATTTAATAACATTGGGTTTAAACCCTGGCTTAAAAATTATATAAAATGGGTAACAATTATTCTGTTTCCATTATTTATCGTTGCAAGGTTAGCGGCTGCAATTGATTTTCTGCCACTTTCTTTTTTAAAGAACGAATTTCATAATAAGAAACAATGGGTAAATGATATAAGCACTATTGCGGGTAATCGTCCGGTTGTTTTTACGAACTCATATCAGCAACCATCTGTATATACTTTTTATTCAGGTAAGCTTGCCTATACGCTTGATAATCTGTCATATCGAAAGACTCAGTATGATTTATGGGATTTTGAAGAACAGGTCCACGGGAAGGAAGTTTTGTATGTTCCTCATTTATTTTCTGATACTTATAAGAGAAATCTTACCAAGAAAATGCTGACAAAAGGTGATTCTGCCTTTATAAGGATTTTCCTGGATTTTCAGTCATTGCAAAAAGAGTGTGTTATTTTAAATTCTGAAAAGTATACCTTTAGCAGAAGCGATACGAATGTCATTCATTTAAAGTTATTCAATCCATACCCATACGCAGTCAATTTTAAGAATATTGAATTACCAATAGTCTTTCAGATTGCCTTCATGAAAAACGGGATGATGGAAATAAAGAAAAACATTGATCTTCCAGGAAATATTTCAGTATTGAGCCCCGGCGATACTATTTCGGTTGATTGTAAATTCACATTGGAGGATTTACCTTCCGGTTCCTATGATTTTGGAATATGTTCAGAGGCAGGGATCCTGTATGACACCTTTAACAGTAAACTCTGTGAAGCAAGAATAAAGGATTAGAGGATGCCTCAAAAGCGCTTTGAGTCCTTTGCTATCGGGACCTTTGTGTACCTTCCATCCATCCTGAGGTATTGATTATTTAGCTGGTTTGAATATCAAATCCACTACATCTGCTTTTTTAAACATCTCATTGGCTAGCTTCCGGATATCTTTAATCTTATATGATTTAAGGATATTTTCATAATTAGCCGGATCGTTTGAGTTTATTCCATAGCTGTAATACCTGCTTAATATACTGCTCCAGTAAGAGTTATGCTTCTTGTTTTCTTCCCGGGTTTTAAGAAGATTGCTTACAGACTTATCGAGGTTTATCTGACTTGGCCCATTCTTCATCAGATTATCCAGTTCATTATAGATTATGGCTTTCAGCTCGTTTGCACGGGCAGGATCACAATCGAAAGTTATCATGCCTTCACCTATCTCTTCAGGTCTTTTTTCTTCTGTAAGTGAAACGCTGACATCATAAGTTCCGCCTTTATCTTCACGTACTTTCTCAGTATAAACCAGATCGAGTATTCCTTTGATGATTTCAAGCCCAAGATAGTTATAGGGAGTGTATTTTAAATCTCTGGCGAAAGAGATAAATACTGTTGACTTAGGAATTGTAAGTGGCAAACTTATCTCTTTAATAATTTTCCCTTTCGGCTGTTCCACTTCCCTGTCAATCCACGTTTCCTTTCGTCCCACAACAGGTAGTGAACCTATATATTTTTCAACCAGGGGGAGAACAGTATCCTGTGCAATATTGCCTACAATGAAAAAAGTAAATTCATCTGCTCCGTTGAAACGGTCAGTATATACCTTACGAATATCATCCATAGTTATTTTATTGATTGACTCTTTTGTAAAAAGGGGAGTCCTGGGATTATAGCCGGTAGTGATTAAAGATATGCTATCACTTTTAATCTTGTCAGGATCTTTTTCCATATTTGCTAACATTCCCGAAAATCTACCAATGATCGCATCGTGGGCCACTTTATCAAACCTTGGATGTGCAAACCGGAGGTACATAAGCTGCATCATAGTCTCAAAATCCTTTGGCGTTGATGATCCGCTTACTGATTCTGCTGTTTCACTCAGACCGAAGGTAACAGTGGCCTTTTTACCTGCGAGCATTTTTTGCAATGTTACATTGTCATAATCACCTGCCCCGTACATTGGCACAATAGCCGATATCAGGTTTGCAGCCAATACGAGATTATTATCGAGTTTGGAAATCCCTCCGAAGCTGAAGGCAGAAAGTAAAACATTGTCCTTTTCAAAGCTGGCTCTTTTGTAAATAACTTTTGCGTTGTTTGCGAGAGTCCATTCAACTGCATCAAACTGAGGGAGCGGGATTGTTTTAGTAACTTTCGATCCCTTAAGTTCTTCCTGTATTAAAGAAGCCCCCAATGCCTTATCTGCATAGGGTGTAAGTTGTGATTCCTTTACCCTGGTCAGAATTCCGAGGGCTTCTTGTTCCGTAAGATGCTTAATATCAGCTCCCTCAATTCCCTGAATAGCAATTGTCCTGTTTTCATCAATCATTAGCTCTTTAAACTTTGCTGATACTTCATCTACAGTAATATTACCGATCACCTGCTTAAGAAATCCGTAGTCAAAATCCATTGAAGTAAGTGGTTCTCCGTTAAGGAAGTAACTCTGAATTCCACTGGCATATGTATCATTGTCGATTTTATCCCTTTGTCTGTACTGCAATTCAAAATCTGATAACATTTTAGCTTTAGCTCTCTCTAGTTCTGCTTTTGTAAAGCCAAATCTTCTGGCTCTTTCAGCTTCTGAATAGATAGCACCCAGGGCTTTGTCTTCTTCATTTTTTCGTGCAGTGGCAACAATTGAAAATGCATCATACTCCCTGGCATAAGATCCCCCAAAGGACACAGACCCGCTTACAAAAGGCGGATTTTCTTTCTGCAATAGCTCACTTATCCTTGTATTTATCATTGAGTTCATGAGAGAAATAACATGACTGTCGCGGATGTATTGGAGGTTCTTCTCTGCTGATGGTATCGCTTTCTGAAGTACAATCACCGAAACTGATGTCTGAGGCGCTTCTTTATCTTGGGCAAGAATGAAATTTGTCTCTTTATGATAAGGTACCTCAACGGGTAGTCTGGGAGATGGATTACCAACCTCCGGAATAGAGGAGAAGAGAGACTTGACTTTCCCTTCCACTTCATCGACATTTATGTCCCCGACTATTGCAATTGCCTGTAGATCGGGACGGTACCACTGGTGATAATAATCTCTTAATGTATTGAATGAAAAGTGATTAATTATATCAATATTCCCGATGATATCCCTTTCGGCATATTTTGATCCCTTTAGAAGTACGGGAATGATCTCAAAAATCATACGTCTGTTTGCATTCTTGCTTGTTCTCCATTCTTCGCTTATCACGCCGCGTTCAAGATCTATCTCTTTGTCGGACAGCGTAATATAGTGTGACCAGTCGTTTAAGATCAGAAGACATGAATCGACAAGCCCCGGGGCTTCAACCGGAACGTCGCTCAGGTTATAGACCGTCTCATCAAAACCTGTATAGGCATTAATATTGCTACCAAAAGCAACTCCGTGTTTTTCAAGACTGCTGATTATGCCTTTGTCAGGGAAGTGTTGTGTGCCATTGAACGCCATGTGTTCAAGAAAATGTGCAAGTCCGTTCTGATTATCGTTTTCAAGAATAGCACCAACATTTTGTATTATATAAAAGCTGGCTCTTTTTTCCGGTTCTTTATTATTACGGATAAAATATGTCAGACCATTCTTCAGCTTCCCAGTTCTGATTAATGAATCAATAGCTGCCGGCTTGTTTAAATCGGTCTGACCTAGAATGTTGATAGAAATAAGTAATGCAACAAAAAGTATTGAAAATGACCTGTAAGTTTTCATTTAAATTGATTAAAATTATTATTGAATGAACAGACAAATTAGCACATTCATCAGATCAGAAGACTGATGAAATGTAAAACTAATCAATAAAGGATTAATTGTCAAACACTTTTAAAAAAGTCCGTGAAGCTCCGCATTTATTTTGTCAATAACCTCACTCAAATGATCTCTGTTATTTGGAAAATTATAGTGATCAGCTTCAATAATCAGCACTTTGCCCAGATTATATGTCTCCATCCAGGCTTCGTACCTTTCATTTAATCTTTTAAGGTAGTCAATACGGATAGAACTTTCGTATTCCCTGCCTCGTTTCTGTATCTGATTTACTAGTGTTGGTACGGATGCCCTGAGATAGAGCAGCAAATCGGGAGGTTTCACAAGTGAACTCATCATCTTAAAAAGCGAAGAGTAGTTATCGAAGTCACGGGTTGACATAAGTCCCATAGAATGAAGATTAGGAGCGAAAATGTAAGCATCTTCATATATAGTCCTGTCCTGAATTATGGTTTTATCTGATTTTCTTATTTCAAGGATCTGACTGAAGCGGGAATTAAGAAAGTAGATCTGCAGGTTAAAGGACCATCGTTGCATATCTTCATAAAAGTCATTCAGATATGGATTGTCATCAACATCTTCATAATGGGCCACCCATCCGTATTGTTTTGCAAGCANNATATTTCCTGCTATTGCTATATGCATTGTTCCTTTTATTACATTAAACAGTTATAAAAATAATAAAAATTGAGAAAGGATTGTTTGTTGTTAGAAAATAAGTGTCTGCCCCCCATCCCCCCTAAAGGGGGGTTCGTCCTCAATCACGAACAAAATTTTCTTAAAAATCAAGATCTAGTCCCGCCTAAGCGGGATTGGGGGGTAAGTTGATCCCAGCAATCGTATACAGGTCCTCAATATACTCACGGGAATTAGATAACCGTGGCACTTTATTTTGTCCGCCCAGTTTATCTTTTGTCTTCAGCCACTTATTAAAAGTTCCTTTTGGCACTGCTTTTATGACAGGCAGTATAAGATTCAGATCCTTAAACCGTTTAGCTTCATAATCTGAGTTTACTGATTTCAGGGTAGTATCAAGTATCAGGATGAATTTGTTAAGGTCTGACGGAGCTTTTTCAAATTCAATAATCCATTCATGGGATCCTTTGGAAGATGTATTCATGAAAACGGGGCCGGCAGTGTACTCTGCAATAACCGCGTCCGTTTCTTTACATGCTGCTTCAATGGCCTTATCAGCATTGTCTATTATCACCTCTTCTCCGAAAACATTTATAAAATGTTTTGTACGCCCTGATATTCTGAACCGGTAAGGATTGAGACAGGTAAAGATTATTGTATCTCCCATCATATATCGCCACAGACCCCCATTGGTTGATATGATTATTGCATAGCTAATACCGGCTTTTACCTCCGAAATTGTATAGACAGGCGGATTATCAGAATTAATTTTATCAGATGGTATAAACTCATAGAATATTCCATAATCGAGCATTAAAAGCATGTCGCTGCTTAATGGATCATCCTGGATTCCAAAGAATCCCTCAGAAGCATTATAGGTCTCCAGGTAATTCATCTGATCACTGGCGATTAGTTTTTTGAATTGTTCCCGGTAAGGTGTAAAACTTATTCCTCCGTGAAAGAAGACCTCAAGATTAGGCCAGACATCGAGAAGGTTGCTTTTTCCTGTAAAGTCAAGGATCTGTTTAATTAATACAAGATACCATGAAGGAACACCTGAAATACTTGTAACATTCTCACTAACAGTCGATTTAGTTATAAGATCAAGTTTTTNNCCTGAAAATATCCTCGTTTCAGGTCTCTGCATTGAGTATATTACAAGGATGTCTTTTGCGGCCCTGTAGTGACATTCTTCAAGAGCTTCACGGCTCATAGGTATGAATTTGCTTTTTGTAGAGGTTGTCCCGGAAGACTTTGCAAACCATTTTATTTCGCCGGGCCATAAAAGATTTGTCTCCCCTTTGCGAAGTCTTTCAACATACGGGAGAATATCTTCATATGTCTGGAAAGGGAATCTTGACTGATAATCTCTAATGGTCGTTATGGAGGAGTACCTGAATTTTATTCCCCACTCCGTTTTTGCAGCTTTTGCAAGAAGCCGGTATAATGTTTCCTGTTGTGTTTCGAATGGATATTTCTTAAAGATTTCTATCTGATTTATACGTTTGACATTAAGCCAGTTAACTATAGAAGGAATAATCGCCATTGTATTATCAGTTTGACTTTAAAGATATAAAAAAACCTAAGGCTGGCGATAAATTGTCAGCTGAAAACCTCTTTTAGTATTTCAAGCGATTTTATCTTTTTAAGACCGGGGAGATGCAGTGAATAAAATCTTATTATTGTTTCAAGGACATCATTCCGTAATTTTCCGGTGAGAGATATAGTGTTTATAGAATCATAGGACGCAATAAAAAAATCGGCCAGGATATTTGTAATCTCCTCATTTGCATAGTTTCCATGGACGGGTGGAACCGCAACAAAAATGCCATTCAGCATATCAAAAAAAGCATAATCCCTGTCTGCTCTCGGACCGGGCTCAAAACCAAGAAAACTGCTTAGCCCGGCCAGGAATGCAATATGGAAATTTGCATAACCCTCTTTGCATTTGTCAAAATAAATAATTGATTCTTCTATATATCCAAACATTTCATTATTAGGACTTTCTTCTTTCAAAACCGATGTTAAAACTTCACCGAGAAAAATAGCTACCGAGCTTTTTTTTATATTGCCATAGATATCGGAAGGAGTAAAATAAACTGAAAATTCTTTCAGGGTCTGCATCTCACGGGATGCTTTATAATAGAGTTCCAGATCAAGAATGAACATTGGTTGAAAAAGGATATTATGTTTCCCTGTTTTCTTTTTTCTCATTCCTTTTATCAGGAAGGATTGTCTGCCAAATTTTCTGGTATACATCTGGACTATAATACCTGAATCTGTATATTTTATCTGATGAAGTACTATTGCCCTGGTTTTCTCTAGCATAGGATACAAAGAGTCATTCAAATTTTAGCTCACTCCAAACTCCCTTCTCTTTACCTGATTTGTCGACACAAATTTATTATATTTACTGATCAATCAACTCTGTTATGCCGGTAACTAATATTGAAGAGCTAGTTAAGAGGATTGCCAGGCTTGCCAAACAAAACCAGGATCTTGAAGATAATATCAAGAATCTTGAGAAGATGAATGAGAAACTGGTGCGTGACTATGAAAGGATAAGAGCTCTTTATGAAAAAGCAGCTCCTGATACTTTGAAGGAAAGACCAGATGGAGAAAAGAGAGAAAGGTCGATTAAATTCAATATGGCGACAGTTCTCTTCTCAGATATCTATGGACTTTCACGGATGTCGGAAGGCATGGATTCATCGGTGATAATGGATGAACTGGATGATATATTTGTTGAGTTTGAATCTATTGTTACAAAATATAAAATTGAAAAAATTAAAACCATCGGAGATACATACATGTGTGCAGGGGGGATTCCGGTTAAAAACATAACAAACCCGATTGATGTGGTAATGGCTTCACTGGAAATGAGAAACTTTCTGGAAAAACATGAAATTAACAGGCGCAATAAAAATGACCGCAGATGGGAATTAAAGATCGGAATTCATTCAGGACCTGTAACCGCTGCAATTTCAGGAAGAAAGAAAATTAATTATGATATCAAAGGTGACACGGTCAATACAGCTAGCCGTATCGAGGCAATTTCTGAGAATGGTTCCATCCTGATTTCTGTTATGACTTATGAACTGGTAAAGGAATTTTTTGATTGTGAGTACTTTGGCAAACTCCCTGTAAAATACAAAGATGACCTTCAGATTTATAAGGTGAAAGGATTGCGATCCGGTTTTTCTGTTAACAATGACGGTGTCAACCCGAATGAATCATTCAGAATTAAGTTTGGGCTAATTCAATTTACAGATATCCAGGAGATTATATTAGATAAACTTGAGATGGATTTACCAGGGTACCTGTTTTATCATAATGTTAAGCACACTGTTGACGTTGTTACTGAGGTGGAATTAATAGGTTGGGCAGAAGGATGTTCAGACGAGGAGATATTACTCTTAAAGACAGCCGGATTATTTCATGATGTGGGACATGTAATTGCCTATGACAATCATGAGTTCCATGGGACTCAAATAGCCAGGGAGATGCTTCCGCTATTCAATTACACAACTGACCAGATTGAAAGGATTTGTTCGCTGATAATGTCAACAAAATTGCCGCCACGACCCACGAACCTTCTTGAAAACATTATGTGTGATGCCGATCTCGATTACCTTGGAAGAAGCGATTTCATACCGGTTTCAAATACGCTGTACGAGGAGCTTAAGGCCCAGAATAAAATGGGATCTCTGAATGACTGGAATAAAATTCAGGTCAAATTCATTTCGGGGCATCAGTATTTTACTAAAACAGCGAGAGGACTCAGGGAGGTTAATAAAAAACTGCAGATTGAAAGAATTCAGAGCCTGATAACTGAATGACCGGCTAACCATTTATTTTATTACAAGCATTTTTGTAACATACGATTGTGAGCCATCCTTGCTTGCACAAAAAACCAGATATACCCCTGTTGTAACACGGCGACCGTTATAAGTCTTAAGATCCCAGGTTGCTTCCCCTCCGTCTGATACCATTTCATATACCAGATTGCCACTGATATCGGTTATCCTTATCTGAGAATCCCGGAGCAACCCAGTTATGGTAACGTTTCCAGTATAACTCTCTCTTACAGGATTTGGAAATGTATAGACCTTTATAAATTTTTCACCACCTGTAGTAGCATCACCTCTGTAGGATTGAACTCCTTTTGAAGTTGCAAACCATACATCTCCTGTTTTATTATCAACAGAAAGGCTAAGAATTGAATCTGATAAAATAGGACTGTTTTGTTCATTGAAGTTTTTTATCTGGGTAGTTCCGTCAGGCGACAGCAGATATGCACCGGAACCTGATGTTCCAAGCCATTTCCTGTTTGCCCCGTCTACAACAATAGAAGTAATGGTCTCGGTTTTCAGCATATAGTCAGCCAGGTTTGTTCCATCATTCCTTGGAATCTTAATACGACTCGCTTTTAAATCAATATCAAAAACCTTTTCAGGATTGTAATAGATTAAAGGCCCCTGATCAGTGCCGATCCAAATGTTACCGTCAAGATCTTCGGCAAGGTAATAAACAAATGAAATTGGTTGATTTTCTGTGTCCTGTACCATCAATCTCCTGTATCTGTCATCATTGAAAACTTCAGGAGTTTTATTATCATCGAGTACAAATAATCCATAGCCCCGGGGTAAAATAACCCATTTTTGCCCTGTACTCGTAATAATGATATCACCAATATCCGGCGCATCAATTGTTAAAGGATTGATGATCCAGCTGCCATCCGGCTTAAGTGCTTTTATACTGCCGGGTACCCCTGACTGGGTAATCCACAGGTTATTTGATTTATCCATTGCAAGACCGCAGATTCTTACATTTGGACGTCCGGGGATAATTGTCTGTAAAGGTGAATTTGACTCGGTAAATTGTTTAATGAGATTGCCATTTTCATATTCAAGCAATCCTCCTCCCCATGTTGAAACGAAAATATTATTAGTATTGCCGGGATCGATAAATGTTCTTAAAGGATCATTAATTGTTTCTGAAAGAAAGTAGGACCAGCTATTGTTTTCATAAAGCGAAGCCTGAAGAGGACGTCCCAGGTTATTCCATGTAACATCAGTGCCTCCTCCGCAAATGATAGTTTTACCATTAGTTGAAGTTACATAAAAAGCATTATTTGAATAAGGTCCGGGAAGTGTCAATGCTGAAAACTCAGTCATATTTTCACCTTTAATCAGCCCGGAGTTGATATCTGCGATCCATATTTCTGTATTATCCATAACTGTCTGGGAAATATTTGGCAGAGGCGCCCATCCGTATGAAGTTATGGTTTTCAGAAGTACTCCATTATTATTATAAATTCTTGCCGATCCGCCGGAAGATATCGTAAATCCTGATATCGAAAGGTCAAACGATTTGTTAAATACCCCTGATGTGAATGAAAACAATGAACTTGTGTTGTCAGCAACGTAAACCTGATCACCTCCTGAAACGGGATTTGACAGGTTTACATAGAGTTTATTTCCGGAAAAAATTACTGATGTGTATTTTCCTGCCTGGCTGGGAAAGAGATTTACAAGGGCCCAGTTTCCGAAGTAAGATAGTCCGGGATTTGTTATATCCGCAGAATAGACCCCAACATCCGTAGCAGCATATACTTTTCCGTTTCCGAGAGCGATATCCCACACTTCATTTGTTTCTGAGTCTGTACCCGGTTTCCATGTATCGTAAATCTCTTTTTTATTAAGATCTAGAACAACAATTCCGAAGCTGCATGCCAGATAAGCATACTTACCGCTAGTGCGTATCCTATTTATTGTCTTTTTTCCGGATATATACTTTCGTTTGATATCGGGGATGTTATATATAATATTGTTCACCAAAAGATCAACATTTGCGCTGGTATATGCAATAGTAAGAGTTTTATTCTCTTCTGACCAGCCAATTGCACTTATCCCGGTTTCAGAAAGTCCGTTAACACGGGTCATTTTCTTAAGTTCAGCATAGCTTTTGTCATAAATAATTATGGATGAGCCTGTTGAGGCAAAAACTTCATTTGTACCTACTGCAACACAATTGGCAGTGTTATAAACAAGGTGATCCGACCAGGAACCAATAGGGGTCTGTCCGTTTAGCGCCAGTGAAATAATCAACAAAATTGATATATTCAGATTTTTTATCATTGGCAATTAAGCAAGAACTCTCTTAGCTTTTCAAAGGCTCTCGCCCTGTGAGAGACAGTATTTTTTTCAGCCAGTTCCATTTCGGCAAATGTGGAATGTTTTCCATCAGGCATAAATATCGGATCATAACCGAAACCTTCTACTCCGCTTTTTACATATGTAATTGTACCGGTTACAATTCCTTCAAACAGATACTCTTTTTTCTTAATAATAAGTGCAATGACGGTTCTGAATCTGGCTTCCCGTGGTTCCGTATCACCAAGCATTGATAGTACTTTTTCAATATTTGCTGAGGAATCCTTATTCTCACCAGCAAACCTGGCTGAATGTACTCCTGGAAGACCGTTCAATGAGTTTATTTCCAGCCCTGTATCATCAGCAAAAACATCCCTTCCGGTCAGATTATAAACAAACCTGGCTTTGGAGAGCGCATTACCTTCAATTGTAGGTTCTTCTTCAGGAATATCTTCATTGATATTAATGTCATGAAGACTTAACAGCTTAAAACTGCTACCCAGCAGACTGTTAATTTCTTTTATTTTGTGTTCATTATTTGAAGCAAAAACTAATGTCATAATATCTTACCTGTTTTGATGCAAAAGTACTCAAAAATGAGCTTTCCTTTTGACCTGATTTTTTTAAATACTACATTTGGAATAATAATAAGCAAGATACCTGTTTATGTCTTATTTCATAAGGTTGAACTTCCTACTCGGGATTATTATCTTATCAGTACTTTCAAAAGCCTCTGCTGTACAATCGTCATATAATTCAGATATTGTTCCGGTTTTAAAACGTGTTTTAATAACCGGGGATTCTGTTGTTTATTATGCAGACAGTTCCGGATTTAAGATTCCTGAACATATCCAAACTTTAGTATTAAACTATCGGAACAACAATATCACATTTGAGCTATCCCCTTCAGAAAATATTAATTATCAATTTTTTCTTGAAGGATTTGATAAAGAGTGGAGTAGCTGGAAGAGCGTCAGCTTTAAAGAATACACAAACCTTCCCTACGGAAAATACCGGTTTAAGATCAGATACTTAATTTCAGGAAACAGTGGAGGAGAACTTCCTTTAATCTCTATACGAGTTTTGCCTTTGTGGTATTTTTCACATTTAGCTTTGGTTGTCTATTTTTTACTGTTCTCTGTGGTAATCTGGGCTGTTTATGATATTCTGAATTTGCGATTTGCGCGCAGGCAATATTCCCTGGAACAAATAATCAATAAGAGAACTGAGGACCTCATAATTGAGAAAGAAAAAACTGAAGAATTGCTTGCCAATGTTCTTCCAAGGAATACAGCCAGCGAGATAATGGAAAAAGGCAAGGCAACCAAGATCAAGTATAATTTTGTAACGGTTCTATTCTCAGATATTCAGGGCTTTACAAAGATAGCTGAAGAGATGAATCCCGAAATGCTTATAGATGAACTGGATAAATTCTTTTTCTATTTTGATTCGGTAGTTGAAAAATTTGGTATTGAAAAAATTAAGACAATTGGTGATGCTTATATGTGTGCAGGAGGTATTCCCGAGAAAAACAGAACTAATCCTGTAGAAGTTATTCTTGCGGCTCTCGAGATGAAAGCGTACATGAATAAGCTCAAGATAACCTCCGAAATTGAAGGAATGAAATACTGGGATATCAGGATAGGCATACATACAGGAACAGTAGTTGCCGGAGTGGTTGGACAGAAGAAGCTTTCATTTGACATTTGGGGTGATACCGTCAATACGGCAAGCAGGATGGAATCTTCAGGAGAAGCAGGGAAAATTAATATTTCCGGAACGACCTTTGAATTCGTGAAAGAGTTTTTCAGCTGTGAATACCGCGGGAAGATGCCTGTCAAGTATAAAGGTGAACTTGAAATGTATTTTGTTAATGGAATTATTCCTGAGTTGAGTGATGAGAATGGTAACCCAAACAGGAAATTTATAGTTAAGATGCAGCAGATCAAGCTTCAGGATATTGAGGAAATGATAATCAAACTATTTGATGAGGAAGCTCCCCCAAACCTGTATTTTCATAATTCTTCTATGGTAAAAAGCATAAGCAATCAGGTGGAATTGCTTTCCCGTGCGGAGAATCTTTCAGATGAAGACTTTATAAATCTTAAACTGGCCTCAGTTTTCCTGCTTACCGGGTATATCTCCGATTATGAAAAACCAATGGAAGCATCATTGCGAATGGTTGAGGAGTTGCTTCCAGGATATGGTTTTTCGCGGGAGAATGTCGAATTAACAAATAGGATTATCAGGAATAGTTTTTCTGATCATCAGGAGAGCCAGTCTGATAATATTCTTTATGATGCCAGATATGACTACCTCGGCAGGGTTGATTATACTAAACTCATGGAAAAATTATTAAGAGAGCGAACTGAATTTGGGAAACATTCTGACAGGAAAACCTGGATAGATTCCCTCATTAAGCAGCAAAACGATCATCAGTTTATAACTAAAACAGCAAGACTCCTGCGGAATGTTACAGCAGAAGATCAGATAGCCGGACTTCAGGTGTAACGGGAATAATCCAAATTCCTGATGAAAAGTGTTTAAAATATATTTTTAAAACGTACTTTTGCCGTCGTATTTTAACTACAATCGTTTATGAAAAATTTTGATTGGGGATCTCTGCCTTTTGGATACATGAAGACCGATTTTAATATCCGTTGCATCAATAAAAACGGTAAATGGGGAAAACTGGAAGTATCTTCTTCAGAATATATTGATATTCACATTGCTGCAACCGGATTGCATTATGGACAAGAGGCTTTTGAGGGGCTTAAAGCCTATATGGGGAAAGATGGAAAGATCAGATTATTCCGCTGGGAAGAGAATGCGAAAAGAATGTTAGGGTCAGCTGATGGTATAAAGATGGCAGCCGTTCCGGTTGAAATGTTCCGTGAAGCTTTATTTAAAGTAATTCAGCTGAATAAAAAATTTGTTCCGCCGTACGGGTCCGGAGCAACTTTATATATACGGCCGTTATTATATGGAAGTGGTGCCGAGGTTGGTGTCAAGCCCTCATCTGAATATACTTTTTTAGTCTTCGTAACTCCTGTCGGGCCATATTTTAAGGATGGAATCAAGCCGGTTAATATGTTAATATGCAGAGATGTGGATCGGGCTGCTCCCCTTGGCACCGGAATTTACAAGGTGGGTGGAAACTATGCTGCAAGTATGAGAGCTATCATAGCCGCCCGTGATGGAGGATATTCAAATACCATATTTCTTGATGCAAAAGAAAAAAAATATATCGATGAATGCGGACCGGCAAATTTCTTTGGAATAAAAGATAATACTTATATTACTCCGAAGTCGGAATCTATTTTGAATTCAATAACCAATATGAGTTTGTTGGAGATAGCGGATAGTTTAGGGATGAAAACCGAACGGCGTCCGGTTCCAGTGGAAGAATTATCTTCCTTTATTGAAACAGGAGCCTGTGGAACGGCGGCTGTAATTAGCCCTATCGCAAAAATATTTGATCCGGATAAAAAAATAATTTATGAGTATTGTAAAGATGGACAACCGGGTCCTGAATCTTTAAAACTTTACAACAAACTCACTTCTATTCAGAATGGTGATGCTCCGGATCCTTTCGGATGGGTGACAGTTGTAGAGTAGGTACGGGATAAGTTAGATTTAGGTAATTGAAATAAAACTGACACTTGAAAAATAAAGAATCGGGATATTCCAAAGCAAGACTGAGAAGTTCATATCTGACACTTGTAATCAGTGTCTCACTTGTTCTTTTTCTGCTTGGAGTTCTTGGACTTGTTCTGATTAATGCCAGGGAATTGTCAGATTATCTGAGAGAAAGCCTTTCATTTTCAATTATGCTTGACGATGAAGCAAAAGAACCCGATATCAGAATGTTACAAAAAGATCTTGATGCGAAAGCATATGTGAAGTCTACAGAATATGTTTCGAAGGATGCTGCCGCGATAAAAATGAAAAAGGATCTTGGTGAAGATTTTATTAGTTTTTTGGGTGATAATCCACTTCCTCCTTCTATAGACGTCTACCTTCATGCAGGATTTACCAGTCCCGATAGCGTGGCAAAGATTGAAAAATATGTCCGGCAATATCCCTTTGTAAAAGAGGTTTATTATCAGGAGTCTTTGCTGTTTCTGATAAACGAAAACGTAAGAAAGATAAGTTTATTTCTTCTTATCATTAGTACATTTCTCTTTCTCATTGCATTGACAATCATTAACAATACAATTAGGTTGTCTATCTACTCAAGGAGATTCCTGATCAGGACAATGCAGCTGGTTGGTGCCACCCGGTCATTTATAAGACGGCCATTTCTTATTCAGAGTGCTATTCATGGATTACTCGCTGCTCTTCTGGCAATGAGCTTATTAATGGCTATGTTATACCTGATTGAGAAGGAGTTTCTTCTGATGTTCAGCTTCGAGAGCACATATCTGCTTATTCTGCTCGGAACTTCAATTTTAATAACAGGCGTATTGATAAATATCATTTCAACATTT
>PMIL01000071.1:19150-25014 GCA_003157075.1 Bacteroidales bacterium
TTCGAAATATGGGCTATTATGAAGAAGCCTAAAGATTCGGAAGAAAAATAGCGAGTTTTGCATGACATCAGAAAAAATAACTGTTTTTGAAGAGGGGAAAGTTTTATTGTTCGATAAGCCTGCTTACTGGACCTCCTTTGATCTTGTGAACAAAGTAAGAATTATGATCCGGAGCACATTCGGGATCAGGAAATTAAAGGTGGGTCACGCCGGCACCCTCGATCCGCTTGCAACTGGTCTTTTGATAGTCTGTACTGGCAGATCAACCAAAAAAATTGATGAGTTCAGGGATCTTGATAAAGAATATGTTGCTACTTTCCATCTGGGAGCAACAACGCCTTCTTTCGATCTTGAAACAGAGACGGATCAGCAATATCCAACCGAACACATTACAGAAAAGATGGTGAGAGATGTCCTTTCAGGTTTTTTAGGTAAACAGAAGCAGCTTCCGCCAATGTATTCTGCTAAACTTATTAATGGTAAGAGAGCTTATGAATTTGCCCGAAATGGGATCGAAAAGAATCTTGAGCCTCTTACAGTTTGTTTCAGGGAAATAGAATTGATCTCTTACAGGATTCCTGAAATAAATGTCAGAATGGTATGTAGTAAGGGTACTTATATCAGATCATTTGCCAGAGATTTTGGAGCCGCACTGAAAAGCGGTAGTTATTTATCAGCTCTTAGAAGAACCGCCATTGGATCCTACAACGTTGTGAATGCCTACAGTATTGAGAAATTTAAAGAATATATTGAACAAATGAATACAACACTTTGTTCTGAAACGATAAATCAGGAATAAAAATATTAAAGGTGCCGGATCCTCTAAAATATTTTTAAAAAATATTGTATCCTGATGAAACAAATTAGATTTTTTTACGTAAAAAGACTTCTTTAATTCACACTGACTATATATTTATTATGAAACTATCGCAATTCAGGTACAATTTGCCACAAGAACTCATTGCCCTTTATCCTTCACCAAACAGAGACGAATCGAGGTTATTGGTTGTTAACAGAAAAACAGGGGAGCTTCAACACAAGATTTTTAAAGATATTACTGAATATTTCAATGAAAATGATGTTTTGGTTTTCAATAACACTAAAGTTTTTCCGGCAAGATTATATGGTAATAAGGAAAAGACAGGCGCAGAGATTGAAGTATTTCTTTTAAGGGAACTGAACAGGGAACAGCGATTATGGGATGTCTTGGTTGATCCGGCCAGAAAGATAAGAATAGGAAATAAACTATATTTCGGTGAAGACGATCTGTTGGTAGCTGAAGTTATTGATAATACAACATCCAGGGGAAGAACTCTCAGATTCCTGTTTGATGGCACATATGAAGAATTTAAAAAAACATTGTACAGCCTTGGAGAGACCCCGCTTCCCAAGTTTATCAACAGGAAGGTAGAGCCCGAGGACAGTGAGAGATACCAGACAATTTTTGCAAAGTATGAGGGCGCAGTTGCTGCTCCTACGGCCGGATTGCATTTCAGCAGGGAATTGCTGAAAAAACTTGAAATAATCGGAGTAGAATTTGCCGAAATTACCTTGCATGTAGGGTTAGGTAATTTCAGGAGTGTCGATGTGGAGGACCTGACCAAACATAAGGTTGATTCGGAACGGATACTTATTAACGACGAATCTGCAGAGATTGTGAATAAAGCAAAAGATCATAAATACAAAATATGTGCTGTGGGTACTACCGTTGTTAGAACTCTTGAAAGTTCTGTCTCTACTGATGGTTACCTGAAGCCATTTGACGGATGGACAAATAAATTTATCTTTCCGCCGTACGAGTTCAAAGTGCCGGATATGATGATTAGTAATTTTCATCTGCCTTATTCCACCCTTTTGATGATGGTATCGGCATTTGCAGGTTACGATCTTCTGTTTGATGCCTATAAAACAGCTGTTAAGGAGAAATATCGCTTTGGAACTTATGGAGATGCTATGCTTATCATATAGCAGAATATACTTATTTTCTTATTAATGTTCATAGCCTGCAGTCCTTAGGTCTTAAAGACTTGCATTCAGGTAGTCTATTGCCCTGTTTAACGTTTGCAGCTGACACGAAAACCTCATTCAGGTACAGCATAATTGCTGCCTTTCCTAATCTTTATATCTCCAAAAACAATATGGTTTTTATAAAAACAAATGTACTTCCGAAGAATTCTTTTCGTTAATCAAAAAAAACAATATGCTTTTGAAATAATTTTTATCTTTATCTTATTATAAAATGGTTGGAGCAATGCAACCATTGTTGATACTTGGTAGTCTTGAATAAGTGAATAGTTGACTCCGTTTTGATTTGACAGAACGGGAATAAAATATAGAATAAAATATTGATCGGCTTTAAAAAAAAATATTTAGAGTCTGACAATAATTTTTTTGTATTATACCTAAACAGAGCGTTTGATTTCTGTAACAGCAAATATTGTTTCATTTGTCAACTCAGTTTTTAAGAAACCGGGATGGTATGGTATTAAATTAAGCCATATTGGTATCACGTGCTTCCTGCTTGTCCTCACTAATAATGCATTCTCTCAAACAGGGCCGGGCGGAGTCGGAAATTCATCCAGTACACTTTTATGGCTTAAAGCAGATGCTGGAATCTCAACAACAATTAATGGAAGTCCGGTTTCCACCTGGCTCGATCAATCAGGCAACGGAAAAAATGCAACTCAGGGAACTGCCAATTTGCAGCCCAAATTTGTTTCTAATGCCACAAACGGTAAACCCTCAATACTTTTTAATAATGCATCCGATGCTGTATATGATTATCTTAATCTGCCTGCAGGTTTCGACAATTTTACCGGCGGAATATCTGCGTTAGTTGTCACAAAACCAAACTCAACACTTGCGTGGTCAGAATTTTTTAATCTTGGCGGAGGTGCTTCTGATCAGTCTGATGCACTGGGATTTATGCGTGATAACAATACAACCAATTTCTACTATGAAGTGTATAGGAATTGGATAGAACATGGAATATCAGGAAACTCTTTAACGAATGGAGCCTATCAGGTGATTGCGTTTCGGCAGAATGGGGGAACCCCTCCCGCAACTTCAACCTCAAGGTTATATAAGAACAACTCCCTTATTGCCACAAATGCTATTATAAATGTTCCGGAAAATCTCATGCGGAACAGCAATTTCATATGCCACGATAGTCAGGGATTGGGAGACTACGATGGAGAAATTGCTGAAATTATTATCTACAATTTCACTATGAACTCTGCACAGAATATAATAATTGAAAATTACCTGAGTTCTAAGTATGGTATTGTCCTCACAGCAAATGATTATTTTTCTTTTGATGCAACTCATGGGAATGACGTTACAGGGATCGGGAGAGTGGATGCATCGAATTTTCATAATAATGCAACCTCGGCTGGTATTCTGAATATTTCAAATCCCAGCAGTCTCACGGATAATGAATGGTTGCTTTTTGGTCATAATAATGGTTCAATCAGTTCCTGGACAACAACCGGAGCCCCTTCTGCATCTATTAAGAAAATTCCGCGGGAATGGAGAATTAACAAGACCGGTGATGTTGGCACAGTGACCTTTTCTGTTGACCTGTCCTCCTTTCCTTCCCCTCCTGATCCTTCCTGTGCAAAATATGTCTTGATGGTAGATGCCGACGGTGACTTTACTTCGGGCTCTTCGATTTATAACCTGATTCCGGATGGTGGTAACAAATATCATGTCAATGCGGTAACCACCGGTGATGGTAACTATGTAAGTATTGGAGTCAGACTTTCCCCAATCGCAACAATCTCGCCCGACCCTGCACAGGTATGCGCCGGAGGCACCCTTAATATGAATGGAAATCCTTCAGGTGGATCAGGAACTTATACGTCGCATCTTTGGAGCGGAAATACCAGTCCTCTTTCTTCAACAGTAATTCAGAATCCGACTTTTTCAACTTCAACAATAAATACATATAATCTTACTTATACCGTTACCGATAATATCGGATGCACCGGAAGTAATAATATATCAGTTTCAGTTGTAGCAACACCAACAGGTCCTACACTAAGCACAAAGACACCAAACCAGCCATCGGTCTGCAATGGACAGATGCTGTCTGCAACATTTAATTCTGGGACAGGAGGGGTTGGTTGCTCCGATAGTTATCAATACCGGTTTGACGGAGGTTCATGGAATAGCTATACCCCCGGGAGTAACCTTGATCCTGCAGGACATACTATTATTGAGATTCAGGGTCAACGGGCAGGATGTTCTGCCGGGGCCGGTTGTTCAGGAACATCGTGGGTGACCCTGGCAAGCTGGAATATTAGTGCTGGCCCTGCGGCAACTCTTGGTTATACATTTGAGAAATCAATTACTATCGATCCTGCTCTTGTTGCAGGACCGGTTGATCTGGTTGAATTTCCGGTTTTAATTAATATATCCGGCGATAATGATCTTAAAACTACTGTGAATGGCGGATCGGTATTCAATACAAATGGGTACGATATTCTTTTTGTTGATCAAAACGGGAATAAGCTGGATCATGAGATTGAATTATATGACGGATCTGCAGGAAGAATTATCGCCTGGGTTAAAATTCCAACTCTATCAACTTCAGTTAATACTGTAATTAAAATAGTTTATAGTAATCCACAGGTTTCAACAAACCCATCAACAAAAAGTGTCTGGGACAGTGAGTATAAAGGAGTCTGGCATTTACAAAATACAAATGATGCGACAATTAACAATAATAATGGTTCAGCTTTGCCGGGTGCAGCTTCTACGGCTGGATTAATCGGGAATGCCTATCTGTTTAACGGCACGACCGGCTACATACGAATTCCTGACAATTCATCCCTGGATCTGACCACTGAATTAACTTTATCAGCCTGGATCAATGTTAGCGCACTTGGAAACTATAACAGAATAGTTGCCAAATCAAATGCAACAAATAGTCTTCCGTATACCATGTACGGATTATTGTTTGATAATTTTCTGCATACAAGACTTGAATTATCGCAAGGCAATAGCCAGACAGCTTTGGATGGGAATACTGTGATCCCAACCAGTCAATGGAAATATGTTGTTGGTACATATAACGGTACTACCAGGAACCTGTTTGTTAATGGAGTTTCAGCCGGAACGAGCAATACCATAACCGGAAATTTTGACCAGAATAATATTCCCCTGACTATAGGTGCTTCAGATTTTAGTAATTCACCCGCTGATTTTTTCAATGGAACAATTGATGAAGTCCGTGTCTTAAGCAGTGCAAAAAGCGCTGATTGGATCACTACAGAATATAATAACCAGAAACCAGCATCTGCTTTTTATAGTGTTTCAGGTAAGTCAAATCATTCTGTTTATGATTTTGATGTATGTGCAAATTCAATAGGAGTTATCTATTCTGTACCTGCATACGCAAATCAGACTTATAATTGGACAGTTACCGGAGGCAGTTTCACAGGAAATGGTACTAATCAGATTTCAGTAAATTGGGGAGCATCCGGGACAGGTAACGTTTCATTAAGTGTAACAAATACAATTTCAGGATGTTCCAACAGTTCTCTGGTTTATTCGGTCATTAAAAACCCTGCGCCGGTACCTGTAATTAGTGGTAATCTTACTGTCTGCCCGAATAAGACCAGTGAAGTATACAGCTCGGCTAATATAGTTGGACATTCTTATAATTGGATAGTTACAGGCGATGTAAGTTTTACTGGAAACGGGACAAATCAGATTTCTGTAGACTGGGGCGCCGGACCTTTAGGGACAATTACATTAACTGAGGCAATAGTTTCGACCGGATGCAGTACCATTGTTACTCAGAATATTACAATTCAAGATAATACACCACCGGTTATCAGCGGCTGCCCGACAGATATCAC